>CAZFQW010000328.1:0-4653 GCA_964521225.1 uncultured Roseobacteraceae bacterium | reverse complement strand
TCTAAAATAGAGTTCTTCAAAAAAAGCAGCGCATACCGCTCCTATAATAATTTGTTCTGTTGAAATACTTGTATTGAAATCAAAAAAAATAGCGTAGCCTATCAGCATGGGGGCTGTAAATATAAAAGCGGCGAATAATACTTTTTTTAAATGCTGATGCAGCCCTATACTATAAAAGAAAGTGCTGGGTTCGTGCATTAGCAAAGAAGCCATAAATAAAGGGATACCGAGTATTAAATAAGTAATTGTGTGCGCTAAAGAAACGTAGTGAACCCAGTTTGTAACAGCCGCTCTTAACGAATGAAAAAAGGCTTCGTTTAAAACAAAATAAATGGTGAATGCTAACCCGGTTACAATTAATACTCTCCCTGTACTTGTCATAATATCAGTAATTATTTTAAAATACCAATTACCTTAAATTTCTCAAAAACTTGGTGGGTATGGGGTGCTTTGCTTTTAAGTTCTTCGGTGAGGTCTTGCCCTGCCCAGTGTTCATAGTGCTTTCCATCTCTCCAAAGTCTTGAGTGTGTAACATCGTAAATAATCCCTTTGTAAGCACACCAAATTTCTTCGTGGTCGTTGCCATTTCTGAGGGCTAACTGTTGTTTAGTATACAATTTTAAATCTTCCATAAAAAAAGCTTTACTGATTAATTATCAATAAAGCTTAAAATTATTATAAATTTTTACTTCAGATTAAACATTAACATGTTTTTCTGCATGGTAAGAAGAGCGCACTAATGGCCCAGATTCTACATATTTTAATCCTCTCTTTAAACCTTCTTCTTTAAAAAATGCAAATTTATCGGGGTGTACAAATTCTGCCACCTCTAGGTGCATTTTAGTTGGTTGTAAGTATTGGCCTAGCGTTAAAATATCGCAGCCATTTTCTACCAAATCATCCATGATTTTGAAAACTTCGTCGTCTGTTTCTCCTAAGCCAAGCATTACGCCCGATTTAGTTCGTTTTCCAAATTCTTTGGTCAATTTAATTTGCTCTAGGCTTCTCGCATACTTTGCTTGTGGGCGTACTCTTCTATAAAGACTTTCCACCGTTTCCATATTGTGCGAAACTACTTCTTGCCCAGGGCTTATCATTCTGTACAAGGCATCCCACTTTCCTCTTACATCGGGAATCAAAGTTTCAATAGTGGTTTTTGGAGATGCTTTTTTAACTTCTACTACAGTCTGATACCATATTTCTGCTCCACGGTCTTTCAATTCGTCGCGGTTTACAGAGGTAATTACTGCATGTTTTACTTCCATTAGTTTAATTGCTTCTGCTACTCTGCGGGGTTCGTCGGCATCGTACTCGGTGGGCCTGCCTGTCGCTACGGCACAGAACGAGCAACCACGTGTGCATACGTTGCCTAAAATCATGAAGGTAGCAGTTCCTCTCCCCCAGCATTCGCCCATATTTGGGCAGTTACCGCTTTCGCAAATTGTATGAAGCTTATATTGATCTACCAGTTTACGTACTTGTGCGTATTCTTTCCCTACGGGTAACTTTACACGCAACCAATTCGGTTTTTTTGTACGAGCTGGGTTTTCAGAAATTACAGGTAATTCTATCATTCCATTTCGGTTTATGTGTTTTGCAAAATAATCATGGAAAAGGGTGTTTTCCTATTTTCTTACTCCAAAGAAAAAAGTCAGGTAAATACTGCTGTAAAGATTTCGGTTCTCAGTAAAAGGTATAATCACTATTTCTTTGGGATAAAGGTCGAGCATAATACCTGCTTCAAAACCTGTTACATTAGTACTAAATGTACCAAACTCAAAGCTTGTTGCTAGTTTTAAACTCCCCCCAATTTGGAAGTTTGATTTCACGAGGCTTTCCATAAAACTACCCGTACCGAGTATATCTTGAAAGTTGGTGTGTTTTTCTGGGTCGAACTGCTCTATTTTCGTGTTGCCTCCCACGGGGACTTCAATTAAGTAGGGAGCAACCACTCCTATAGAAGGGCCTATTGCCGTAATGAAATTCACTTGTATACCTTGCTCTCTTGCTTTTTTAAATAAAACAAATTCTCTACCGTATTGAGGGCGCACCGCATATAAATAATTCTGTTTGCCAGGAACAAAAACACTTCCTGTTGCAGGGCTTTGAAGCTTTCTTTCTTTGGGATGTTTGATATTCACGAACTCTATCGCAAAACTCTGATACATTTTTGGTGTAATTGCTTTGGCATATTTAAAGCTAAAACCACCAATAAGTCCTCCGTTTGTATTAAAGTTGATTCCCGTTACAAATTCAGATTTATATATAAAATCCTCTTCATTACTTCTATTTTTTTGAGCAAGAGCAATTGTGGTACTTAAACCCAAACTAAATAGTAAGAGTAGTAAAGGGCGTAGTGTGGTTAGCATATCTATAGAATGGGTTAAAGGTATTGTTTGTAAGCGTTTTGAAGACTCTTTAACTAACTAAAGCTTTCAATTATGCTCATATCTATAAACGTTTTGATAGAAGCTTTTTGTTCAATTCATTGTAAGTAACAGAAAGAATAATAATACTTTGCATTAAAAGAATGTTTTTTCGTTCTTCGATTTTGAATAAAATTATACATTTTGATTGACAAACGATAACAGTTCTAACAATGGTTAACTTTCATTCTGAGTATCAAGGTAATTTACGAACATCAGTGACTCATGAACCCTCAGGCACTAAGCTAATTACCGATGCCCCCACGGATAACCACGGGAAAGGCGAAAATTTTTCTCCGACCGATTTAGTTGCCACTGCCTTAGGTAGTTGCATGGTAACCATCATGGGTATTGTTGCCCAACGTGCAGGTTGGAGTTTAGACGGGATGACTTGGAAAAGTTCAAAAATAATGACACCTCCTCCACGAAGAATTGCTGAAATCAGCATTCATATTAAACTAGAGAATCATAGCCTAACCAAGGAGCAAAAGCAGACTTTAGAAACTGCCGCAAGGAAATGCCCTGTGGCACTCACTTTAAGCCCTGAGGTTAAACAGACTGTGATTTTTGACTGGTAGAGAAGGAAACTCAATCTTCCCCCTCAATAATAAGAGCGCCCTTTCCCATTGCCGCTACGGTAAAATAGCCTAACATTCCCCCCGAAAAATTAGAAGGAGGGTTTTCGGGAACAGTTCTCGAAAGCCCATTATTTGTTGTTAATTGTTGCACACCTCTATAGTACTGATTGGCTTTTTCAGTAATAGAAAACACAGTAATTTCTATTAAACTATCAGCCGTTACAGGTTCAGGAAATTTATAAATAATAATTTCTCCGTTGAGCCCTTGGTCGTTATTTAATAAAATCTGATTTTCTAGAAAAGGAACATTATCTATTCTGGATCGCCACAGATAATAATTTCTGAATTGCCTATCATCTTCTAAAAACACCTCTAAAAACTGGTTACTTTCTGTTTCTTCCTTATTAAAGCGTGTTACCAATTCGACATTCTCAATGAATGGTTCGTTCGGCATTTGTGCTACCGCTTCCCACGATTCCCCTTCTATGGTAATCGTAATTTGGTAGGTTTGCAAAGGTTCTCCCACAAACGAGCCCTCTGCGGGCAGATATAACCCGGGCGATTTCTCCATAAAAAAAGTATTAGTTCCTAAAGAAACATTTGAAATTTTTACCGTTGCATTCTGAATTTGGGGCAGCACTCCGATATTATTAAAATTATCGGAAAACGATAAGCGCACATAACTTTCTCCGGCTTTATTGGTGAGCCACGCATCGGCTACGGGAACAGGAGAAGTACTTACAGAAACAAAATCATCTACTACTTCTTCGCAAGATATTAGCAAAGTAAATAGGCTTATTAGATAAATAATTTTATTGTTTATCTGAAATTGCATAGGCTTGATTGTTAATTTTAATTGATGCAAAAGCTTCGCTTGTGTATAAAAACAAATCTGTTTAAAATAGTTGCCTTTCCTATCTAAACTAAAAATCTTGTATTTAAATACTTAAGTTGAACATCATCGGGAATACAACCTTTCTTCATTTTCCAATGTTTTGTTGCTACTCTTATTCAAAAACTAATCTTAAATCAGCACAACTATGATACTATCAGGCACTGCCATTCACGAACATTTAGGGAAAGATATTTTTATCGATCCGTTCGACCCTAAAAGATTGAACCCAAACAGCTACAACCTCAGGCTTCACAACGAGCTTTTGGTATATGAAAATCCTATTCTTGACATGAAAACGCCTAATGCGGTTAGGTCGATAATTATTCCTGAAGGCGGACTGCTATTAGAACCAGGTAGGCTTTACTTAGGCAGAACGGTTGAAAGGACTCGCTCAGAAAGCTTTGCTCCTAAGTTAGAAGGCCGCTCTTCTATCGGCAGGCTAGGCATTTTTATACACATTACTGCCGGTTTGGGGCATGTGGGGGCCAATGGCTTTTGGACTTTAGAAATTTCGTGCGTACAACCCGTTCGCATATATCCGTATGTAGAATTTTGTCAAATTTACTTTTTTGAAATTAAAGGTGATTTTAAAAAATACGATACAGGTAAATATCATAATAATGAGGGTATTCAGCCTAGTTTATTATATAAAGAGTTTGAAAATGGAAAGCCCTAAATAATACTGATACTTCTGTTTGTTTTGTCTCGTCCTGAAAAAAGTTTACACTTTGTGGTTAATAATCCTAATTCAAAT
>CAZFQW010000327.1:0-4663 GCA_964521225.1 uncultured Roseobacteraceae bacterium | reverse complement strand
AAGTGGCTAGTAAGCACTTTGAAGATATGTTAATTATGGATTGGGGCGAAGAAAATCATAATTAAAATATCTTCAAAGTGCTTACTAGCCACTTTGTTTCCATAAATTTCATCTAATTCTTTTAGAATAACCTCTTTTATAGAGAGCTTATATGCTTTCAGTGCTTTAGCTTTATCGCCCATTACGTAGGCTGTGATAATAGGGGGAATATTCGCTCCGTTTTCTCCATTGGCTAAATATACGGGTACATGCTTGGCTCCATAAAGGTCAGTCATCTTTTTTTGCCAGAAAATTTTATTGAAACGCAAGAAAATCTTCATTCCTTCGTCTATTCCTATGGTTTGTGCGGCTTTTAGTTTTTCTGCGGGCAAAGGAGGTTCAAAAAGGATAGAACCATTTTTGAGAATACTTAAGGGGACGGTAATTAAAATTTTATCCGCCTTAAATTTCTTTCCTTTTGTAGTAGTTACAACAACTTGGTTGCCGCCATAATGAATATAGTCTACCGCCTGACTGAGGTGAAGTTCTTGGGTAAGTGCTCCAGACATTGGCGCTAGGCAGTCGATAAGGCTTCCTTTTACTTTATAATTTTTTACTCCCGACTCCCATTTTTGTTCTTCTATGGCAAGACTTTTCATCCCCAAACGGTTCGATGTAGTGCCATATTCTGCCGAAAAACCTTCAATGAGGGCTTCGTGTTTTCTTAATGTGGGATGTTGATGAATATATTCATAGATACTCATTTCGTCGCCTTCGTAGTGCCATTGGTATTTGAAAAAATTGAGCACTTCTTTTAATTCGGGAATTTCCTTTGCTTTTTTTCCTGATAGAATTTGCTTATCAACATAATACCGCAGTTTTTCTTGGAAACGATAAATCGGTTTTTCGATTTGTGACATATACTCGAAAAGCAGCGAATGTTTGCCATGAATATACTCAGCACCAAGCTCTAAAGGGGTATCGGCGAAGTCGGTATTAGAGCGAATTCTGCCTCCAATTTTATCGGAAGCTTCGAGCAATGTTACCTTATAGCCTTCTTCTTTAAGCATTACCGAGGCATAAAGCCCGGCAATTCCAGCTCCAACAACGATTATCGAAGGATTTGCCATTTTGTTTTAATTAGTAAATTGAGTGATTGGTATTTGATTTTGGCTATGTAGTTGCAACACAACTCTACTAAATAAAAAAATCCCAATGAAAATTATTCATCGGGATTTAATTTATTGCTACTGAAAATATTATTTATTTTTCCTTTTCTTGCCTGTTTTTTTACCCCCTTTGGTCGGTTTAAACTTCGACGATTTGCGCTGCTTA
The DNA here is from genome assembly GCA_964521225.1 of uncultured Roseobacteraceae bacterium. Taxonomy (GTDB): domain Bacteria; phylum Bacteroidota; class Bacteroidia; order Cytophagales; family Flammeovirgaceae; genus CAYUJH01. The sequence continues at coordinate 3,349 of CAZFQW010000327.1, read as the reverse complement.
AAGTTAGGGCAGTCAGCGTGCTTATCTAAAGAACGATACAGTTTCTTCGTTTTTCCGTATTGAGGAGAACAGCTCGATGCAAATGTACCAGCGAAGAGCAATCCTAAGGATAAAATCAAAATGTTGAGTAACCTTTGTTTCATAATGCTTCCTTATTAATGAGAATTATTTCAAGATAATAAATCCTCGTGATAATATTATTTAAAATTTTTCTGGATTGCTACTTTCTTCCAAAGAAGCATTACCATCTGTTAACTATGAGCAAAAATATTGCCTTCATTAGTGTTTCCTTCAATTATTATGAAACTAATTCTGCTTCGGCAATGTCTTTCTCAATTTTTAAATTTTCAATAATAAACTTCTGGCGGTCAGGTGTATTTTTGCCCATATAATAAGAAAGTAACGATTTAATAGAGGTGTCTTTCTTTAGAATTACTGGGTCAAGGCGAATATCCTCTCCAATGAATTGTTCAAACTCATCTGGGGAAATTTCCCCTAAACCCTTAAATCGAGTGATTTCAGGTTTGCCTCCTAACTCTTTAGAAGCTTTTCTTTTCTCGTCTTCAGAGTAACAATAGAATGTTTTTTTCTTATTCCGTACCCTAAACAGAGGGGTATCTAAAATATACAAATGGTTGTTTCTAACTAAATCTGGGAAAAATTGTAAGAAAAAAGTAAGCATTAGTAACCGGATGTGCATTCCGTCGACATCGGCATCTGTTGCAATCACAATTTTGTTGTATCGCAGGTTCTCAATTCCGTCTTCAATATTGAGCGCATGTTGTAGCAGGTTAAACTCCTCGTTCTCATAAACTACTTTTTTAGTAAGCGAAAAACAGTTGAGGGGCTTTCCTCTTAAACTAAATACAGCTTGTGTACCTACTTGCCGAGCCTTGGTGATACTTCCACTTGCAGAGTCGCCCTCTGTAATAAAGAGCGTCGTGTCGAACCGATCATTGTGTGGCTTTTTATCGTTTAAGTGGATTTTACAATCTCTCAATTTTTTGTTGTGAAGGTTTGCCTTTTTCGCTCTGTCGTTTGCCAATTTTTTAATCCCTGCAATTTCTTTTCTTTCCCGTTCAGACTGTAGAATACGTTTGAGCATCAACTCGGCAACAACTGGATTTTTATGAAGGAAATCATCTAGGACTTTCTTCACAAAGTCGTTAACAAACGTTCTTACTGTTGGGCCATCGTGGGCAATATTTAAAGAGCCTAACTTGGTTTTGGTTTGCGATTCAAAAACGGGTTCTTGCACTCTAACACTAATGGCTCCTACAATCGAAGCTCTCACATCGGTAGCATCAAAGTTTTTATTGAAATGTTCTCGCAGCGTTTTTACTATAGCCTCTCTAAAAGCGGCTTGGTGCGTACCTCCTTGGGTGGTATACTGCCCATTTACAAAAGAGTAGTAAGTTTCTCCATATTGGTTGGTATGCGTGAGTGCCAGCTCAATATCATCGCCTTTTAAATGGATGATGGGGTAGCGAAAGTTGTCTTCATCTACCTTTCGGGTTAGCAGATCGAACAGCCCTTTTTTAGAGAAGTATTTTGTGCCGTTGTAGTTAATAGTAAGGCCAGCGTTCAGGAACGCATAATTCCATATTTGTTCTTCTAAAAATTCGGGAATGAAATGATAGTTCCTAAAAACGGTATTATCGGGTTTGAAAAAAACGTGCGTACCATTTTTTTCGGTAGTAGGTTTTACATCGTGATCTTTTACAAGTATTCCTCTTTCAAACTCAGCCTCTTTCATTTTGCCATCGCGAATCGAGCGAATGGTAAAGTTTAATGAAAGTGCATTCACCGCTTTTGTACCTACACCATTTAAACCAACCGATTTTTGGAATGCTCCCGAATCGTATTTCCCCCCTGTATTAATTCTCGATACACAATCAATCACTTTTCCAAGTGGAATCCCTCTCCCATAATCGCGAACTTCAACATGATGATCTGTTATTTTGAGGTCAATGTTTTTGCCATTTCCCATCATAAACTCATCAATGCTATTATCAATAACTTCTTTTACAAGTACATAAATACCATCGTCAGGCGAGGATCCGTCTCCTAACTTACCAATGTACATGCCGGGGCGCAGCCGAATGTGTTCTCGCCAGTCTAGCGATTTAATACTGTCTTCGGTATATTCAACTTGTTCAGCCATAGGTTTATATTTTAAACATAAATATGTTCACTAAGGTATCAAATGATAGCCTATTTCCAAAAGAGTAGCAAAGCAAAAGGGGGCTACTTTAAAATTTTCATAATAAGAATAACCTCAAAATTAGGAATTTAAACGGATTGTTCCACAAACAATATCCTTGTTTATTAAAGTATATTGTTTACGAAACAACTTATGGGCAGAAAAGAAATGTGCTTTTTAATAGGGGATGCGGATCAGAGGTTATAGTCTTTTTTTTGGTTTTAACAGTCTTTTTAACCCCTAATTTGTGTAAGGGTATATTTTAGGGTAGAACACTAGAAACTAATTAATGGGCATGATGCTAACCTCAGAACTAGCAGTTGTTGTATGAATAAGCCCAACTTTGCGCTAGAATTTCCTATCAAAAACCTCTTTCATAACTAAAGCATCTCTAACGCTATTGGGTGAAGAAACTAATTTTTTGATATCGAAAGGCTTTATTTTTTTCTTTTTCTTGGGTTCTTTTAGCTTTATACTCTCAAGAATTTCTCTGCTTAGGGGCTTACCAAAATCGCTGTCGGGTTTTAAATTACTACCCAATTGTGTTTCTGCTCTTTTGGTAATGCGTTCGGGGTCTCGCTTTTTCTTTTGTTCTTCTTCGTATTCACGAGGATTTTGAAACCGTCTTAAAAGTTCTTCGAAAGAAACGGTTTCTTCTTTCGGCTCATTTTCATCTTCTTCGGGTTCATCGTCATCAAAATCAAAAAAGGAAGGCTCATTGTCTTCTTCTTCTTCTTCTAGTACAGGACTCTCTACTCTATGGGGTTCGGGTACTTCAGATTTTTTAGACGGTAAATTAGTTTCGGGCGGCCGTTGTGCCTCCAAAGGGCCTTGCGATGGTTTCCTCTTTTTAAGTTTTTTATTGGTGGTAAACAGCCAATACAAAAAGTAACCTAATAATGGGATAATATATTCAAGGTAATCTTCCATATCTTAGTAATTAATGCTGAGTTTTTGTCTTTAGCGTTGGCAGCTAGTTTTTACAGTGAGGTATATTAATGAATATTTCACCAAGTTGTGTTTTTATGGCTAGATTATTCCATCGAAAATTTAGAAAACAAAGGCAAAGAAACAAAATGAAGAGGTTAATCTTGGTTGAGTTTTGTTTTGTAGGTTTTTAGTTTCGCGCAGTATTCAAAAAAATGG
>CAZFQW010000326.1:0-4676 GCA_964521225.1 uncultured Roseobacteraceae bacterium | reverse complement strand
CTCAAACTTAATTACGGTTTTTCAAATTGAAGTCTTTTTCCTTTCACTTCTTCGTTAAAAATACCTTCTGCAAAAGCTAAATGCCCCGAGACAATTGTATGCGAAATGCTACTTGAAAACCTGTGCCCTTCGAAAGGAGACCAACCGCATTGGTAATATAAACTTTCTTTAGAAACTAACTGAGGTGTATTAGGGTCGAGCAATACTAAGTCAGCCCAATATCCCTCTCTAATAAAGCCCCGCTCCTTAATTCTAAATAAAATAGCAGGGTTATGACAAGCTTTTTCTACTATTTTTTCAAGTGTTATTTTCCCTTGTTGGTGTAAATCGAACAGTGCTTGGAGATTATGTTGTACTAATGGTCCTCCGGAAGGAGCTTTAAAATAAGTATTTTGCTTTTCTTCGAGAGTATGAGGGGCGTGGTCAGTCGCAAGCACATCAATTCTATCTTCAATTACAGCTTTAAGGATAGCATCGCTATCGCTAGCTTTTTTTACAGCAGGATTCCACTTAATATGTGTTCCCTTTCTCTGGTAGTCTTCTTCAGAAAACCATAGGTGATGTGTACAGGCTTCGGCAGTTATTTTTTTATTGATTAATGGAATTGAGTTATCAAACAAGGTTGTTTCTTTCTCTGTAGAGATGTGCAAAACATGTAAGCGTGTTCCATGTTTTTTTGCTAAACCTGCTGCAAAAGAAGAGGAAAGATAACAGGCTTCGGTACTTCTAATTTCAGGGTGAAACTTGATGGGGACATCTTCTCCATAAAGTGCTCTGAACTTTGCCTCATTTGCCTGAATAGTTGGCGTGTCTTCGCAATGAGTGGCAATGAGCATGTTCACTTTAGAGAAGAAACCTTCAAGGGTTGTAGCGTTATCCACTAGCATATTTCCTGTAGAAGAACCCATAAAAATTTTCACTCCACAAACCCACTCTGGGTCAAGCTTTAGTACCTCTTCTAGGTTATCGTTAGTGCTCCCCATAAAGAACGAGAAGTTAGCGAGCGAGTCTTTGCTGCCAATTTTATATTTATCTTCTAGTAAGTCGAGTGTAACAGCGCCTGGCTTTGTATTGGGCATTTCCATAAAAGAAGTAACGCCTCCTGCTACTGCTGCGCGGGCTTCGGTTCTAATAGTAGCTTTATGGGTTAGCCCCGGCTCACGGAAATGGACTTGGTCGTCGATAAGTCCGGGGAGCAGATACTTTCCTTTGGCATCAATTACTATATCCGAAGGCTGATTAGACAAGTCTTTATCTATTTTATGGATAAATCCATCTTTAATTAAAACATCTGCCGATTTTATTTCCCCTTCGTTAACTAACTGGGCATTAAGTATTAAAATACGTTGCATGGCACTTTAGACTATTGGTTAGAAAAAGCATTAAAATGCAAATTAATGCTTAAGATTGAAAAATCTTAGAAAGCGATTATGCCATGCGTTTTCTTCTTTCTTTTTTTTGAGAACTTTCATAAGCGTTCGCCCTTTTGAATGCGATTCCATAACTTGATTGTACTCATCGGCAACGATTCCTTCGTACAGCTTAATTTGATTTTTGTATTTACCACGCTTGTATTTTACTTGTAATAGGAATGTTTTTCGGTTGTAAATAATAAATTCAATTAAAGAAGAACCTTTGATATTTATCTTTTCTTCTATGATTTCTTTGGCTCTTCGTCCCATATTTTTAGTACAAAAATAAAAGTATTTTCATGACTTTATTCCGTCCAATTACTTGGTGGTTTTAAAACATCTAGTAATGATTTGTGATACCAACAGTACTAAATTAACGAAACCTTACCACCCACATTCCTCTAAAGTCGCCGGCTTTGTAGTCGATTGCTTTATCGTAAGGGTAAAGATTTTTCACTAGCTGGTAGTTTTCTTCTTTAATATCGGTGCCTACATTGCCGTGGCATTTTAAGCAAAGCATATTCACTAAAATAGGGGAAGCGTATAGCACCTCTCCGTCGGGTGTAACTGCCGTAATCGGTTTTATGCTTTTCCCTGCTTTGTGCTGTGTGCTAAATTTGGTTAACATTTCCTCTTCGAGTTGGTGGGGTTGGTTGGCAATGTTGCGGTAATTCAGCGAAGTACGAGTAATTGCTACTCCCATATTTTCCGAAAGCGAATCGGTGATAGTTAAGGCATTTTCGTTACAAAAGGCAAGAGCGTTGCTAACCCCCCCATCGGAAAGTGCTTCCATTAGTTTTTGCCCAAGGGCTTGGGCGCTTCTGGTTACAATTTCATCTCCTTGAGTTTCGTAATAGATTTGTTGATCTTCGCTAAGGCGGTTTGCTTCGGGGGGCGGCTCTTCAGAGATTTCCGTTTCAGAGGAATCGTTTTGTGCATTCTGGGTATCTTGTTGGCATGCACTTAGGCAAATCAAAAGAGTAATTGATGAAAGGAAAAGTTTGGTCACTATATTATTTATTTTATAATAAAAAATATTAAAAGTTGCAGTAGCAAAATTGCCACTGCAACGTGTTATCTATTTTGTTCTATCGCCAGCCCAGCCTAGCATACCCCCCTCTAAGTTAAATAGTTTCTCGAAGCCGCTACCTGCCATTTGCATGCAAGCGTTGGCACTACGAGCGCCACTTCTACAATAAACATAGTATGTTTTTGCGGGGTCTAAATCTGCAATTTCTTCTGCGAAAGCAGTGCTCTGAACGTCTATACTGATAGAATTAGGAATTTGACCTTCTGCTACTTCTGCAGGAGTACGAACGTCGAGTAAAACACCGTCAATCCCTTGAGAAATTTTTTCTTCTAATTGCTTTGCGGTAATATTTTCAAATGGTGCCATAAACAGTTTTTAAATTAAGAGTGTTACATTTGAGATTCAATTAAATTTATATACAAATATATTTACATACATTAATATATTAAAATATTTAACCGAATCTGTACCTACTATTTAGAACATGAAATCGAATGATAAGTTACGTTTTATTTGCACTTATGTAAAGGAAGTAGAGAATAATCTTCTATCAAAAAAATCATCATTTTTATTATTTACCTCTCTATTTATTTCTTGTTCGGTATTCTCTCAGGATAGAGTAAGAGTGGCCACAGCGGCTAACCTTGCCAATGCCACTAAAGAAGTCGCCCAAATTTTTACACAGCAAACAGGCATTGAGGTCGATGTAATTAGCAGTGCTTCGGGCAAACTGACCGCCCAAATTTTGAATGGTGCGCCTTATCATATTTTTATTTCTGCCGATATGATTTACCCGCAGAAAGTATGGGAGGGCAGAAAAGCAAAGAGTACACCTGTTGAAATGGTGCAGGGGCAACTCGTTTTTTGGTCGCGCGAAGAACGCCATGAAAGCGAAATATTTCAGCAACTCAGCAGCCCCAATAAGAAAGGGAAAATTGCCATTGCCAACCCTAAACTAGCACCTTACGGGGCTTCTACTAAAATCTTACTTTCTAAAAAAAACTTGTGGAATTTACTTACGCCTCATTTTGTGTATGGCGAAAACATTGGGCAAGTAAACCGCCTTATTTATGCAGGTGCCGTAGAAGGGGCTTTTACAGCCGCCTCAGCTATGTTTGCAGAGGAGCTTAAACATATTGGTTTTTGGTATCTTTTAAAAGAATGCGAAGGGATTCCGCACGGAGTTGTACAGCTTTCTTATGCCGAAAAAAACTTGACTGCTGAAACAGAGCAGTTCTATAAGTTCTTGTTTTCAACGAAGGCAAAGGAATTTTTTAAAAAATTTGGGTACAGTGTAAAGGAAACTACAACAGATAAAAGCCTGACAGAATAGCCAAGCTTTGTATGTATTTGGTGTTAATCGTTCTTCTTGTACGACAAATTAGAAGTTAGGAATGGAAATCGCTCTCCTAGTGAAATAAGCTAGGAACTGGAGTAATTACTCAAACAAAATTAAATTGTATTTAACAGGAGATAACTATCTGGAAATGAAATGCTTTTTCTCAAATTAAATGAGGACAAGCCCTTTATTTTTAATTAGACCATAAATTGTGTTCGCCTTCCATAAGTTGATGCTGGTATTTTTGAGACGCTCCCAAAGCCTCTTTAGAACTGAAATGCATATCTTCAATTAATTGCCCTTTCGGATTGGTATATTTTGTAATAGTGCCGTCCATTAAGGCAAGTTCAAAAGCATCGGTTAGGTTAAAATGAGCTGCCGTATTTCCTGCATTAAAAGCAGTGGCATTTGGGTTATCCTGAAATACATTTTCTACCAGTTCTTTGTAGCTGAAAGTTGCCAATACTCGCTCAATACCAGTAGGGTTTAGTTCAGCAGGGATAATAATGGTAACCGCTTCAATTTCGTTGTATTGGCGCGAACGCTTGCGATCAAAAAGAACATTGGTTTTTAACTCCACTAAGTACAATTGGCTTGGGAAAAACTCACTAGCAATTGCTTCTTTTTGAACACTTTCTTCAGTTTCCCAACCGTCCCATTCAGTACTTTCAGTTTCAGCATCCCAATCGGGGAACTCCTCTTCAATGCCTGTTTCAATGGAAAGGTTCTCTAAGAATGTTTGCGAGTTCATGCGGCTCGCAAGCGAATCGTTCTGAAAGGGGCGAAGCATTCCCGCTTTTACTGCATCAATAATAATTTTAGTGATTTGCCCATCGGCAGGAAAAAATGGCTCATTCATTTTCTGCCTTAAATCGGTGCGTATCCAAACTGTTTT
>CAZFQW010000325.1:0-4679 GCA_964521225.1 uncultured Roseobacteraceae bacterium | reverse complement strand
TCGGTCATGTGAACTAGCGCGCAATCGCTTCCTGCCCAAAGTACTCCCGCTTTGTGGGGCGACTCTATCAAATAGGCTAACGTATTGTAGTTTTCGCCTCCTGCGCCTTCGTTGGTGAAGGGAACGCCGCCTAGTTCTTGTTTGCTTTTATCGTTGCGGGTGAGGTCGGGGCTAATTTCTTCCCAACTCAAGCCGCCGTTTTGGCTTTTTAAAACCATTTGTGCACCGTGGTAGAGCGTTTTTTTATCGTGCTGAGAAAGTACAATGGGGGCGTTCCAGTTGAAACGATATTTCATTTCTTTAGGAATAGAACCTAAGCCTACCACAGGATATGCCATAATATCTTTGCGCTCTTGTGTTTTATGATCAAACACAGAAATGTTTCCTTGGTAGCTTCCGCCATAAACAAGCTGTGGGTCGTCGTCGTTAAAGGCGATGAAAGCACTTTCGCCGCCCGCCACTGCATACCAATTTTTCCAACCAATGCCTCTTTCGTTTGTTCTGCTCGCAATGGCAACGGTAGAATTATCTTGCTGCCCACCATATACATAGTAAGGGAAACGATTGTCGGTAATTACTCTGTAGAACTGAACGGTGGGTTGGTTTTGCTGTGTTGACCAGCTTTTCCCGCCATTAAAAGAAATATTTGCTCCGCCGTCGTTTCCGTTGATCATGATTTTGTTGTTGTTGGGGTGAATCCATAAATCGTGGTTATCGCCATGCGGAACGGGGATATTCGAGAAGGTTTTCCCTCCGTCAATCGATTTTAAAACAGGAGCATTTAACACATACACTACGTTTTCGTCCACGGGGTCGGCGAATACCTCCATGTAGTACCACGAGCGAGCTTGGGTAACCCTATCGGCACAAACCAATTTCCATGTTTTCCCCGCATCGTCAGAGCGGTAAACACCGCCTTTTTCTGCTTCAACGTTGGCAAACACTAAGTTAGAATTAGCCCTAGAAACCGAAATACCAATTTTACCCATCATTTCAGGAAGGCCTTTGGTTAGTTTCTCCCAAGTTTCGCCTGCATCGGTCGATTTATAGATTGCCGAACCTTCGCCACCACTTTTTACTTGCCAAGGGAAACGAGTATGTTCCCAAGTGGCAGCATACAAAATGCGTGGGTTGTTCATGTCCATGGTTAAACCCGAAGCACCTGTGTTTTCATTAACATAAAGCACGTTTTTCCAAGTAGTACCGCCATCAACCGATTTGTAAATGCCTCGGTCTTCGTTAGGGCCATGTGCTGCACCCTGCGCAGAAACATAGACTACCTCAGGGTTTTGCGGATGGATAATCACATCGGAAATGTGTCTTGTTTTCTCTAGTCCTACATTTTTCCAAGTTTTCCCCGCATCGGTCGATTTGTAAACGCCATCGCCATGCGAGGTCATTACCCCGCGGATAGCGTGTTCGCCCATGCCCACATACACCACATTAGGGTCAGACTCTGCCACGGAAACCGCACCAACTGAACCCATCTTAAACTGCCCATCGGTAATGTTTTTCCAAGAGATGCCCGCATCTTCGGTTTTCCAAACGCCCCCGCCAGTGCTGCCAAAGTAATAGGTTTGTGGGTCTTGCTTTACACCGGCAACCGCCACCGAACGCCCCCCACGAAATGGGCCAATATTTCGCCATTTGAGTGCTTTAAAAAGCTCAGGGTTTGGAAAGTTTTCAGTACTTTCTTTTGCCTTATTTTTCTTTCGCTGTGCGAAGGTATCCGAGGTTATGCCTACCGATATAATTAATAATAAAGAAAGTAGTAATTTTAATGTCATTTTCATCAGTATTGTAGTTTTCTAATTGAACAAATCGACCCGTAAAGGTTTCTGAAGGTATCCCAAAGTATACACTACAGAAAATAGTTGCTACAAATTAGCGAATAAAGATGGGAGAAAATAGGCTTGTTTAGATTTTAGTACCAAAAGAAGGGGTATGATATTGTAGTAATATCATACCCCCCTTTCATCGTATTTTAATGGAAAAGATAAGCTGCCCATTTTGTTCTACTTCCTAAACAACTGCGCCATCGGAAGTTTGGTACTATCGAGCATCAAGCCATTTGAGTTTTCAATTATTGTGATATTATCAAAACCATAATGAGCAGCGATACCGTATTTGCTCTCAAATGAGCGATAGTATGCTTGTTTGGCAGCATCTAAATCGCCTTTTCTATGCTGAATGTGCCCTATTACAAAAGAATATTTTCTTTTGTACTCGATAGGGAGCGCTTGGCTTGCAATTGCTTCTTTTAGTACTTCAACTGCACTTTCAGCCTTATCTTGCTTAAATAGAGCAATCGCCTTTAGGTAGTTAAATTTATGTGTATAATTGGGCGTTGAAAAAAACTGCATTGCCTCTTCTGAAGCAATAATAGCTTCTTTGTAGGCACCAACAGTAATGTTTGTTTCAATCAAATGACGGTAGTCGGTATATAATTCTTTGATGAGAGAAGGGGCTGCGGTAGCTCTATCTTCACCTATTTTACTTAAAATACCTTGAATACCTTTACTGTATAGGTTAATTACCTCTTTTTTATACGCTGCTTTTGGCAGGCTGTTGGTTGGCTTTACCTCTTCAATCTGAGCATATAGTTTGTTGGCTTGGCTGTAATGCTTATCAACTTTTAAGGCCTCTTGTAAAAGGGTTTGCGCAATGTTAAATTCATACATCTGTGTGTAAATAGCAGCTAAATTGGTGTAGTAGGGAGCATATAACTTCGAGATTAAAGGACGGTACTTTTCATTTGCTACTTTTTGAAATGCCTTGTCTTTTGCATTATATTCTTGTAAATGATGTAGCGAATAACCTAATTCATAATAAACCTTACTTGCGCTTTCAGATTGTGGATTTTCAAGTAAGCCCGTCGCTTTTAAAAGGCTCACTTTTGCTTCGGCGTAATTCCCCAGCTTATTGTTCACTTTGGCATGTAAATATAGTGTTTCCAAGTGCTGAGGATATGTTTTTAAAGCATCTTTAGTGTGCTTGAGTGCTTCTAGGAAATCATTGGTATCATATAAAAGACGAATAATTTGCGATTTTTTAGCCAATTTTTCATTTAAGTTTTCTGTGTTTTCAGCCCAGCGATCTAGCACATCTACCGCTTTATCTTTGTAGTTGAGTGTTTTATACGCTTTCAGTAAATAGTTGTAAGTTCTGTCGCTTTTTGGATTGACAGTTAATCCTTTTTCAAAGCTTTCAGTTGCTTTTGCAAACTGTTTTGTTTGTGCATAACATAGCCCTAAACCTAAATAATAATCTGATTCGTTCGGGTTTAAGAGAATTGCGTTCTCGTATTCGGCAATAGCTGTCTTATATCTTTTTAAAATCCTGTTTTTTTCAGCCATTTCGTAGAATTTCCATTCAATGGAAGTAGCTTCTTGACCGTTCGAAACGTTGAAAGAAAATATAAGCACAATAAACAATAAAAAATTGACTAGCTTTTTCATAACGATAAAAGTTAAATAGTGATTGCGTGTAAATAAATACGCAATTAGATACATACTATTTATTTGGGAGATTCGTGGTCGTTGTTTCGGTTTACTCTGCCTAATAAAGCAATGCAACCAAACCCTAGCAAAAACACAGAGCCTATCAGAATCCCCAACACTGCAAAATGTGTTTGATCAACCAAGAAACTAATAAGCAAAAAAAGCATGATTAGTATCGAAAGGTTAACTACAAAATATTTTATATTATATCTGTTGATAATGGTACTGTTTGATTTCCCCTTATAAAGGTCTAATTCTGTGCCTTCGTTCGTTTTTGGAGTGTAAAACCGCCTTTTTTAGACGAACCGCTTGTTTTCATCGACTTACTATCTTCGCTCATAGCTCGGATATAAATATTTGATTAAAGAATAGAAAGTCGATTTTTTCCTTATTTGAGATTTTAATCTTTATTTGAAGTTAATTCTCTATTCTGGAGAAAGAGTTCTATAAGTGCAATACGGAATTGTTTGTGATAGGTTCTATGATAGACTTTAGGTGAAATACGCCTGTTGCACTATTGGAATACAAAAAGGCTGTTAGCGAAGAGTTCATAAAAAAAATTGCCAATTCAAGAAGTTACATCACACCAATTTTATAAACTTCATTATAAATAGCCATACCCCATTCAGATAAAATCATTTTATTATCTTTAAATTCTGCACATTAAATGATATTCCGATAATTTGAATAGGGAACAAAAAAGGCAGTTTATGAACTATCTTAATATGCAAAAAAAAGACAATGTTCGATAAACTACCCTAAACTGTTAGAACTAACGAGTTTACAAGTAGAAGCGTTTATGTATTTATTATACTGTTTTGATAACTGTTGTCAAGACTGTTTTAGAATCTATAATTTTGAAGGAAAACTCAGAGATATTCCAAAATATAAAGAAGACTCACGGAGTAGTTTAAAAGGGAGTGCAAACAAACTTTACTTCATTCTAACTTATCTAAAAGAAAATCCAAATCAACAGTATCATGGAGAACTGTTTGGAATGAGTTACCCTAGAGTCAGTAAATGGGTAAGTTTATTGATTCCGCTTTTAGAAAAGGCACTTAACCAGCTAAAAGTAGTACCAAAGCGGTTAGCCGATGAGCTGTTATATGTTGTACTGAAAAATTGAGCCTGTATAGAATTTAGTGTATAAGGGAGATTACAAATTTTTTGAAGAGCCTG
>CAZFQW010000324.1:0-4696 GCA_964521225.1 uncultured Roseobacteraceae bacterium | reverse complement strand
CTTCAACTTTATAAGGGTTAAACTATCAGGAATCATCCTGAGTAGTTACCTTATTTGGAAGTTGCACCTAAAGTGCTTTAAGTTTGAGTGTGCTTATGCTTCTTAGCAAGTAAAAATTTCATCAATCTTGAATATTAAATGCAATTAGAAGAAACCCATAGTTTTAAGTTTGAAGGACAAATTTGGAAAATTCATCCTGACCCTTATTCGGGATGGTTAGTGGTAGAGTTAAGAAATGCTGACACACAAGAAGTTTCGTTTTTAGCCATTTATGAAGGTGAATTACAGTGGGAAGGGCTTCAGTTTGAAGCGCTTTGGTGGTTAAATAGTGTAGGTGTTTTTAATGGAAAATTATTGATACATCAGTACGACGATTCGCCGTTTCCATCACCTATTTTTTTAATTGGGATTGATTTAACTACCCAAAAAATTGCTTTTACTTTGGAAAACAGAATGTTTCAAACTGCCAACGATACCGTTTTACAGGCGATTCCTTCAATACCCGAAATAGGTAACTCAACTCAATTTTATCGTTTAAAAAACGGAGAAATAGCAGAAAATAAGCTGATTGAATTTGAGGAATTAATATCGATTAAAACACCCATAATTTATTTTGAAGGAGAAAAACATTTCAGAACTATTAAATCTTTTTTGTTAGATAAAAAAATAATACCTCCATTTTTGCAAATTGAATATTTAGAAGTAGAGAAATATTTTATTGTTTCTTCCTATCATCGGCTAGAGGATAAAACCATTCAGCAATTGTATCTTTTTAATGTACAGGGGACACTGCTTGCAGATTGGTTACTGCAAGAAAAAGTGGCAGGGAAATCGCCTCAATCGTTCATTGTACACCATCAGCGATTATGGTTTTTTCGTGAAAAAGGGGAATTGATGCTTCAAATTATAGAGTAATTGCAGTTCTTTTCTCCAAGCAATGTGCCGGTATAGTTCATAAAATGCTATTCCGTAAACTATTAAATATTCAATTGTGGTTAACCATAAATTTTCGGTATAGGCAGTAGTTTGGTAGGTAGCGTAGGAAAGCATTGCCAAAACTAACCACCAAATAGGATAGCGATAAGGTGTTAAAATACAAAATGCTACGAGAGTAACAATGTACCAAGGATGAATAATAGTAGCCGAGAAAAAATAAATAGTATAAACCCAAAGCATTTTAACAAATATACTTTTAACATTTTTTCCTCTGAGAAATAAAAGGAGAAGAATAAAAAAAACAGGAATTAAAGAAAGGGTTTTCCCAGCGGTTTCAATAATGTTATAGCCTCTTTGTTGGTAGCCAAACCACCTTACTATGTAGTACAAACTCGCATTAAACTCAAATTTCTGAAAATATAAGCCCACACTATCGGAAATATTTGATAGGGCTTCCTTGCTTAGGAAAGGCAGAAACATCAGTACCACAAAAACAATGGTGATTGTATAAAATTGAGCAGCTTTTTTTATCCCTAGTGGAAAAAAGAAAAGAGGTAAAAGCATTAACGGAAGCATTTTTGAATTAACGGCAACAGCAAAAAAAAGTGCAGCAACTATCCATTTTTTTTGAATAAATAAAAAATAGATACTTCCTAAAACGCCCATAATCATGAAAGCTTCAAAATGCAGATTACCAGTAATTTCTATAACAACTAGTGGGTTTAAGGCATACCAAATTACTTTTTTATATTTAATTTTTAAGTGCATTAAAATTAAATATAAAAAGTAAATAGAAGCACTTTCAGCAAGCAGGAAAAATACTCTCATTACAATGATATGCCCTAAAATACTCCCAGTAGAAAAAATACTTCCTATCCAAAATATTAGCTGGCAAATAGGGGGGTAAATACTGAAATATTCTTTTGAATTTAAATACTGGTAAATTGCTGGATGAATTCCATTAATTGGAAAACCTTGCTCTAAATAATATTTTGGAACATGCAGAAACGGATTAACTCCATTGAAATTTAAGCGTCCGTCCCAAATAAACCTGAAATAATCGTCGGAAAGGGCAGGGGTTGAAAAAAGCAAAATGAGTCGCAGCCAAATACCTAATATAAAAATACTTTTAAATGATATTTGAAAATTGGGTTTAGTGAGAACTATAAACGGAAGTAGAGCGGCAAGCATTAAAAACCATAAGCGGTAGGTGTCGCTTCTGAGAGTTTGGTAGCCTAGTAAATAAAGGGCATAAGAAGGTACTAGTGCAAGAATTATAAATCGGAATGTGTAGTTCTTTACTATTTCAGAGGAGGTTCCCAATAATAATTAAAATTTTAAGCTTTATATTTAATTGAAAGTGAATGAATCAAAATTTCGCTATTCTTCTCTATAAATATATCGTTGCAAAATCTCTTTTTGTGCTTCGGGTGCTTTCATTAGGTTAGAAATAAGCCAGCCAGTATTATAACCTGGGCGGTTAAATTCAGAAAGTTCAAAATACCAATCATCTATTTGGAAAAAGTGAAACTTCACTTCTTTTACAGATTCAAATTTTAGGTTCGATTTTTTTACCTCATATAAAAAGAGCGTTAAAAAATCGGGGCGGTAGCCTTTTTCTGTAAAAAGAGAAACGTTGTCTTTATTCCTGAAAACTTTTACCAAATTCATAAAATCTAGTTCGTGGCTTAAAGGATGTAAGAATTTAATGCCCTCTGCGGTGGTATCTACATCGTAGAAAATCTCATAAAAAGGCTCGAAATACATATTAGAAATTACCCATTTAGTGCCTAGTTTTTCTTCTTCTAATTTCATGAATAAAGTCAAATCCATTTCTTTCCCTTTATACATAAAACTTGTGAGTACTTCGGCAAACCAATTACCTCCGTGAAATTCTAAAAATTGAGGGGAGTTCCCCTTAGTTACCGCCGAGATAAATTCTTCTTTTAGCGATGCGGAAAGGTTTTGATTTCGGGCATCGAAAAGCATGGGAAGGTATTTTAGTCTTAGGTTTAAACTTCTAAAGTCTCGATCTTTATCATAGAGTTTTTCCCCTTCAATATTTTCTTCTGCATTAAACCTTCGTAAAAATTGATTTACCTGTTTGGTAGAGGCGTAGAACTCACTTTCATCGCCTAAGGCTTCTCCAATATTTACATTTTGAGCATTTACGGAGCTAATTAAAAGTAAGAGTGTAATTATGCTGAAAGAAAGATTTTTAAGGTTCATTGCTATTTAATTTGAAAAGTGAGTTATCAAAGATAAGATAGTTTTTAAATAGAAAAGGGGTTGAATTTCAACCTAGTGAAGGATGTATTCAACCCCTTTGTTTTCAAGAAATAAGCCGAAAATTATCCCCTTGCTGTTTCTGCAACACGTATATCTCCTAACATTACATCCCAAAACCCAATAATTCGACCTCCAATTTGCGTTTCCTTGCGTTCCACGTAAACGGTAATATCTTTCTTGGTAACATCTTTATAGACAAGGCCTTCTTCTGTTCTGCCTTCAAACTTTTGGTAGATAGTAATTACACCAACATATTTACCGTCGGGCTGTCTTTCCAAGTCGCTAATGTACTGAATATCAAACCACTGAATTTTCACTTTATCGTAATTCAGGGCCATTAATCTTTCGAGATACTCGCGGATGGTATAGTTTTTTATCTTGTTGCTACTTAAAGAAGAAACACCAATTTCAGACCCTTCTGAAAACAACTCTAAGGTTCTTTCAATCACTCGGTTAGCCTCTGACCACGGCGTTTCTTTGTCGCCAACAATGCTAATGTACTTCCCTAAATCCCTAATTTTTTCCATGGCTAGTGAGTCGATAGCCTGCTTACGCGAAGAACTTAGCTGTGGAGGCGTTTGTGCATAGGTTACCGCAGAAATAAAACTTAAGGCAATGGTGAATAATAAAATATTTTTTTTCATAGTAAATCTGATTAATTTTTAATTACTAGCTACCAACTATTGATAAACAACGGCTTGTAATATTAGGCTGGCAACTATCTGCTGAAAACTATTTATTTACGAATAAGCTCAAGTTCTTTTATTTTACCCGAGGCTTTATCGTAAATTACTTTCTCTATTTTGTTTAAATCTTTTTTCTGGTCTTTTAGGTACTCAAAGTATTTTTTAATAGTTGTTGGCTTATCGTAATCGGTAATGCCATCTTCTTGATTTATGATAATAAGCACAGGAGCATCGGGCGAAGTAAATAGACTCAATGCTTTAGAAATTAGCCGATTAGCTTCTGTAGCATCTGATGCCACTACAATATTATCGAAGTAATCGTAGATGGTTGGTGCTGCTTTTTCTGTGGCTAACCGCTCTTCTTCTGCTTTTCTTCGGGCTTCTTCTTCTGCCTTCTTTTTAGCTTCTGCGGCTAACCTTTCTTTCTCTACTTTAATTTCGCTTTCTAACTTGCTAATTAAAGAAGCTACTTCTGGCTCGTCGCTTACACCTAGTCCCTTCACATAATTTAATCTGCGCTCTTTGTCTTCTACCGACATATCTTTATTCGCTAAAAGTGCTTGTAGTTCAGATTTTGCCTGACCAATTTTTCTTGCTTTTTCTGCTGCTGCCGCTTTTTCGGCCGATTTACCACCTTTACAAGCAGGCAAACCAAAGGTGATTAATCCGATCAGAAAAAAGACCAAAAGTTGTTTGCTTTGTCGTAATGCGTTCATAATTAATAGTTTTTGTGATTTCTGAAAGATGAAATTCATGGTATTATATGATTTACAAAATAAAAGAAG
>CAZFQW010000323.1:0-4697 GCA_964521225.1 uncultured Roseobacteraceae bacterium | reverse complement strand
TAAACGTTATAGTTCTCTCCCCGCAGTCGGGATGACAGAAAACTATGCTTTTATTTGGTTTTTTTTTGATTTTAATGCTCTTTTTACCCCCTGATTCGCATATTTAATTACCATTTATTAAAAATGGTCAGAACGCATATTAATTATGACAATCCTGACCATTACTGATACAATAATTTGTAAGTTTTTTTACTCTTCTAATATTGTATAGTAAACTTGTAATTGCATTTGAGCCGATGTTGGGTGGTTCGCATCCCCTATTGCTACTTGGTTAACCGTTTCGCGATCTAGCGTAGGAGTTAAAGTAAGAAAAACACCATTATTCGGAGCATTGCCATTTATAACCTCTTGTATATAAGTAGTAATTCTTAGCGATGGATATGCACGCCCCGAGCTATTGTACTGAGAAACTGCTGCATTGCCAGAAAGTTCTCCGTTAATAAACCCTCCAGCACTTTTATCTTCATTGGCTACTCTTAAAAAGAGTGCTTCTGGCGGCAATTTAGTATTGTCGTTACTGGAAACATCCAAAGGTCTAAAAAATAACTCAGCTCTATTTACAAGCACCCTTTTCCCCTCTCCCAAATTAGTAAGGTTAGGAAACTCAACGAGTGTTGCAATTCCTGTTCCTGCTTGTATCATGCATTCTTGGTTCGTTACATTCGTGCTTAACGGTGTGTCTTTATCCAAGCCACTAATGTGCGATGAACCTTGCAAATCGGCAATAATACTATTGTACCCTCTGCCTAAACTAAATGTAAATATTTGGGGTGCTAGTGTATCTCCCGAAGGGCCTTGAAAATGAATCGTTACAAAAGAACGATTTCCTGAAGGATTAAACCCTAAAATAGTTTTGTTGGTAGAGTTGTTTGGCGTTGCAATTCTAATTCCTTGAATAAACTGTGCGAAGCTTTCTTGGTTAGAAAGCTCGGGTAGGCCACTCTTATCAAAAATCTTTTGCCCAAAGGCATCAGACAACCTTAAATTCACATAATCTAACGAATCATCGGTGGGAGCAAAAGTTACTTCGCCTATCTTACTGCCAATGCCACTTTCTCCTATTTTATCGAAACTGTAATAGGCTATTGTATCGATTTTTTCTAAGAGTTCATGTATTTCATAGGTTTGCTGAGTTGCTGAATCGCCATAAATATACGGATGGTTCAAGCGCATAGTGATAGAATCGAAAGTTGCACCTTCTCCAAAATTTAAGTTGGTGGCAATTCCCATAGAAAGTTGGGAGTAACCTTCGGCTTTAGTAAAGCCAAACCGAGAGTCTTCTACCCCTCCTGCTAAAACAATGGCAGCATTGGTAGTATTGATAGAATCTAATATTACCACCGAAGTATTAAGCGTAATAGTATCGGTATAAAAAGTACTGAGTACCTGGTTTCCCTCCAAATCAAGTCCTATTTCTTGATTTTCATCACAAGAAAATAGGCCTAATAAAATCAGGCCCATTATTATTGAGTAAGAAGGTTTATTAGCTAACCAATTCGTTGTAAAGGTTGTAATACGATTCTGAGTAATTTTCGTCTTTTTCAATGGTTTCAATTTTTTCTACTTTCATGTCAGAGAAAATACCATTAAGGTTTTGATCCACCTCATGGCTCGATTTAGTAACTAGGTCGGCATATTCACTCCCTATACGGATAAATCCGTTGTAGTCTCCCGTCGATAGTTTCGATAACATATCGTCGTTAATATCGACCATCTTTACTTTAGGAATGAGGTCTTCGCCAAATTGGTGTGTAAAGCTATTGTTATAAACTGTGAAAACTACTTTGGCATCTTTAAACATAGGGTCGTTCTTGTAGGTAGTTTTCAAGTAAACTGGAATCAAGCTCGTCATCCAGTCGTTACAATGCACTATATCTGGCGACCAGCCTAATTTTTTCACCGTTTCAATTACTCCTTTGCAGAAAAAAATTGATCTTTCGTGATTGTCGTCAAAAAAGTTTTTGTTTTTATCGATAAATACTGATTTTCTCTGAAAGTAATCTTCGTTATCAATAAAATAAACCTGAAGTTTCGCACTAGGGATAGAAGCCACTTTAATAGTCAGAGGCTTTTCTTCATCGCCAACAGCAATATTAATTCCCGATAACCTTACAACCTCGTGTAAACGATTCTTTCTCTCATTAATCAATCCGAAACGAGGAACTATGATTCTAATTTCCATTCCTCTTTCTTGCATAGACTGAGGAAGTTGTCTTACATAGTCTGCAACCTCGGTAGTTTTTAAAAAGGGATTGATTTCACTCGACACATAGAGGATTTTCACTTTGGACATACGCTCTTTTGTTTGATTAAATTTCGTGCAAAATTACAAAAAAACTCCTTTTGATGCTATCTATGCTTCAAAATAGAAGCATAAAGTATAAATTGCCCTCCCTATTTCACGATTATAAACAAATAAAATGCGCTTCTACGGCAATAGACACCGTACTTTATTTTAAGAGTAAAAAAAATGCAAATTTTAAAGTCTTTACCTGCTTTAAGGTCATTTATAGCACAACAGCGAAGCCAAAAGCATTCTATTGGTTTTGTACCAACTATGGGTGCGTTGCACCAAGGGCATCTTTCACTCATTGCAAACTCAGTAAAAGAGAATGATTGTACCGTTGCAAGCATCTATATAAATCCAACACAGTTTAACAATCTTTCTGATTTCGAGAAATACCCGAAGTCGGTAAATGAAGATGCCATGCTTCTGGAAAGCAACCATTGCGATGCGCTATTTTTACCCGATTCGGGCACAATGTACCCGCAAGGCACTCCACAAAACGACTCTTTTCAAATAAGTTTTGGGAGTTTAGAAAAAGTAATGGAAGGTGAATTTAGAAATGGACATTTTAACGGGGTTGCCATGGTAGTAAGCAAGCTTTTTAACATGGTTACCCCAGATATAGCCTATTTTGGGCAGAAAGATTACCAGCAATTTTTAATTATCGACCGCCTTACCAAAGCACTCAGTTTTAATTTAGAAGTCAAAAGTTGTGCTATTGTAAGAGAGAATAGCGGTTTGGCGATGTCCTCACGAAATAGGCGATTAACTGCGGAACAGGCAAAAGAAGCTGCTAATATTTATAAGTGCCTACAAACTGTTGCAGCAACATTACAGTCGGGCAAATCGTACCGAGAGGCAATTGAAGCTGGTAAATCTTTGCTTTCTAACTTTAATAACATCCAATTAGAATATTTACAGATTGCCGATGCCGCAGATTTAAAGGCAGTATCTTCTTTCCCCCTACCCAAAAATATTTTTATTGGCATCGCCGCTTTTTTAGGCGAAGTCCGCCTGATTGACAATATGTTGGTTGAAAACGCTTAGCCTATTTTAATCTTCGTGGAAAGCCCCTCATTCGACTACTCCTCGATTTTGAGTTGCGAAAAATATACAATTATGAATAATGCGAATCAGGGGTTATAATCTTCTTTTTTGAGCCCAAAGAATAAATTTCTGGTGTCATTCTGAGCCGGCGAAGCATCTAACAATAGTACAAGTAAACACGAATGCCCATCTAACCAGTACAACTAGCAGTGCCCCAACTGTTCGCATGAGCAAAAGGCGGCGTATCCTCAAGGGGTGAACGGCCCCCATCCGGTACAGCGAAAGTGTGGAAGCTTGCGTGAGCTCAGTACCTGCCCTACAAGCGTTTGAAACAGTTGTTCAAAGACTTGTTCGGGTCTATGGGCCAAGGGAGCATCGAAAATCTGCTAATTGAAAGCCACATCTACAGAAAAAGGGGTAGCCTACAAAGCAAACAACCCAGAAAATCTAGCCTAGCCATCGAAGATACGCTCAACCATTGGAAGTCCCTCCCAACAATAACGGTTCGGAAAGAGCAATCAGGAATGTGATGGTGGAACAAAAAATATCGGGATAGTTTAAGACAGGACTACAGGATTTTTGCATCCTCAGGTCTGTCATCGATACCCTGTGCAAAAGAGGATTGAACATCAGGGAAATCCTCAAGCAGACGATGGGTATTTATCAATATGCCGCTACCTGAGTAGTTACGAAATCTTTATTAAATTACGCTTTAATTCCCAATTGGTAATTAAGAATGAAAAAACATAACAACAAAGTATATTTTTCTCTTTTACAATTAAATAAAAGTATCAAAAAACTTATTGAAGAAATCAATAAAAGTTTTTGGATCAGTGCAGAAATAGCCCAAGTTCAGCTAAAAAAGCATGCCTATCTTGAACTTGTTCAAAAAGAAGAAGAAACTATTGTAGCGAATAATAGAGCCAATATTTGGGAAAGTAGATTAATGCATCTCGAAAATAAATTTGGAGAAAGCTTAGAAAAAGTACTACAAGAAGGCAATAAAATATTGGTAGAAGTAGTGGTAACTTACCACGAAATTTATGGTATTTCTTTAAATATTATTAATATAGAACCCAGTTTTACCATTGGCGAGTTAGAACTACAACGGTTAGCCCATCTTAAAAAGCTAGAAGAAAATGGTTTGCTATTTCTTCAACAAGAAAAAAAACTCCCTAAAGTAATTCAAAAAATCGCAATTATTTCTTCTAAAACGGCAGCAGGCTTTTCCGATTTTCTGCATCAACTTACTTATAACGAA
Organism: uncultured Roseobacteraceae bacterium; assembly: GCA_964521225.1. Taxonomy (GTDB): domain Bacteria; phylum Bacteroidota; class Bacteroidia; order Cytophagales; family Flammeovirgaceae; genus CAYUJH01. The sequence goes on along the minus strand of CAZFQW010000323.1, from coordinate 102 downwards.
TATGCTTACACCTTCTATACAAGCTTATTTGCCGCTTCGGTTCAGGGGGCGCAGGCAGCCAAAGAAATTCAAAGAGCTATTAAAGAAATTGAGCAAAACAAT
>CAZFQW010000322.1:0-4698 GCA_964521225.1 uncultured Roseobacteraceae bacterium | reverse complement strand
CGATATGCTCATTCAGCGGTTTCCTAAAGAAACTTTTCAACGTGTTTTAGACTATTTGGATGAGCCACAACGGAAAATATTCAGGAGGAAATCGTTTGCCTTAACAGCCAAAGAACGCTGGAACCAAACATCGCCCATACTGAAAGAAGCGCTTTTAAAATGGTTAACCACGGGCAAAGAAAGTAAGATTTTCAGCCTGCATTTATTGGAAGAAACCGCAAGAGATTACTTGGAAGTAGAGGTTGCATCTTTTGAAAAAGCATTCAAAAAAGGCTTGAAAAATAAAGTAATTCGGCAAGGATGGGCAAAAAAACTCTCTGAAAGTACCTTATTAAGATGGGCACATTTTTATAAATCGTACGATTTTAAAGAACTCCACCAAACATCGCGAAAGCTGATTGAAAACCTAAAGAACGTGGGCTTTTCTAAAAGCAGGCTTCTCGATTTTAAAACCATGCAGTGGGAATTTATTTTTGAGGTGCAATCCAGAGAAATGGGTACTTTGAATCTATACTCGCTCACACAACTTTTTCTAGATTATATTAAAGAAAGATTTTCCATCCCTAGGTCTTTCTCTGAAATAGATTTTATTGAAGGGTTAAAAGAACAAAGCGTTACCATTGCCGCTAAAGACCAGTTAATTCGGTTACAAAGCGATGTGTTAGAAGAGCTAGAAGGCGCAGAAAGGCAAAATTTACGGGCTAAACAATTAGGTAGAACCATTCAGCAACAAAAGCAAGATGCACTAGAACAAGAATTAATTCAACTGAAAGAAATCTTGCAGCAGCAAAGAGAAAAAGTGCGCAAGAAAGGGGAAGTCCAAAGAAATTTACAAGAGCTGGCTGCTCAGAAATCATTATTAGAAAAGAAAATTGCGCAACTCATTATTCTTTACCAAAAAGAAGGTGAGGAAAATAAGGCGTTGCTCCAAGCGCTTATTGCAGAGTTGTTTGAAGATAACTTATTCGTTAATTTATTTTCTTTGGTACAGGGCGAATTATTTAAAAAAGGGCAGCGGCTTTCTAAGCAAATCACATTGTTGTACGAACTACAAACCGAACTGGCAGAGCTAATAGAAACAAGTGGCTTTATGGCTTCTCAAATTGTACAGCAGATTGTTGCAGATTTATTAACGCAGGTAGAAAACACACAACTTGAAGATATTGAGAAAGCTTTACAGCAAAAATATATTGATACCCCAAAAAAAGAGATAATTGCAAAAGCCATCTTAGAAAAATTAATCAGAGAATATGCAATACAAAGCTTTGTGAAGTTGAGGCAAAACAATCCTTCGCTTCAACAACTGATTGAAATGCTTATTGCGCAAAAAGTTTCTGCCACCGTAATTGCGAAAGAAGTTATTAGCTGGTTTACCAATAAGATTGTGGATAAAACGATGCAACAGCTCCCTTCCGCACCTTCTTTGGTGGGAAAAAAATGGAGGGAAGAGGGGATAAAAAGTGTGGAAATTGAAGGGAAACCGCTAGTCTATTATCTGACGGACGAGTTGCAAAATTTGATTACTAAAACAAGGGAAGACACGCCAACGCTGAATCGTTTTCTGCAAGAAATTAAGGCGGTGCAAACCCAAAAAGAACTTCCTATCGATAAAAATATTGTTAAAAAAGTAGAAGTAGAACTTCCTCTTCAAGAAAAAAGATTGCAGGAACGTTTAGAACAAATCGCTAAAACAGAGCAGTCTATCAAAGAGAAAGAAGAAGAAGTTAAAGCGAAACAAAAAGAGATAGAAAAAATGAAGCAGCAAGAGGAACAGGCAAAAAAACAAGAAGACGCTCCTGCTTCTAAAATAGAACCGATTTATGTAAATAATGCGGGCTTAGTTGTTATTCATCCATACTTAAAAGTACTATTCCAACGACTGAAACTCACAGAAGATAATCAGTTTATTTCTCAGGAAACTGCTCACAGGGCCGTCTATATATTGCAATATGTAGCGAATAAAACAGAAAATGCTCCGGAGCACGAGCTGGCTTTAAATAAGTTTTTGTGTGGAATTGATTTTTCTGAACCAATTGAAACAGAGGTAGAACTCACTGAAAACGAAAAAAATACTTGCGACGAAATGCTAAAGGCAGTAATTACCCAATGGGATGCCATTAAAAACACAACCCCCGATGGGGTAAGAGTCTCTTTCTTTCAGCGAGAAGGTAGACTTTCTAATGAGATGGATGGGTGGTATCTTAGGGTTTCGTCTCGTGCTTATGATATATTGTTAGACCGGCTTCCGTGGAGCTATAGCCTTTTTAAGCTACCTTGGATGTCAAGTTTTTTAAAAGTAGAATGGAGATAAATAAATTAAAAAGTAACGCCTTTGTTTTAGAGCAAGAAATGCAATGGCTTTCAGAAGTAGTAAGTGCGCGTTTTAAAATATATTTCAAGCAAGAAAACGCCCCCAAGCGTGTGCAAGATATTTTTTTACCCTCTTACGAAAATTCTGAAGCCACTTATGCGCAATTAATCGAACGATATGCAATGGGTTTCGAGGAACGAGTAGTCTTGGCATTGGCACTTACCCCACACATAAGGCCTCAGTTGTTAGATGTTTTTTTTACGAAAAACACCAGTTACGACAGAGGATTTACCGAGTTTGGCGGAGTGAAAGGAGTCTATCATTCAGGTTTTTTACCTACTGGAGAAACCGCTGCATTCATTATTGCAGGAACCGATTTGCAACTACGTTTCAGGCTGACTAGGCTATTCGATGCCAGTCATTTTTTTAATAAGAAGAATATTCTGCGCTTAGAGCACGAAAAGCTACAAGAACCCACCTTGAGTGGTACTTTACAAATTAGCCAAGAGTATCTCACCAAACTGACTTCTGGCGAAGAGTATCAGCCCGATTATAGTTCTGCTTTCCCCGCTCAAATGCTTAAAACGCCCCTTGAATGGAGCGATTTAGTAGTAGAAGCCGATGTTTTAGAACAGGTAGGAGAAATTATGACATGGATAGAACATGGCGATACTCTACTAAAACTACCCGGAATTGGTAAAAAGGTAAAAAAGGGTTACAGGGCTTTATTTTATGGCCCTCCGGGAACAGGGAAAACACTTACCGCTACTTTAATGGGAAAGTCGGCAAATATGGATGTATATAGAATAGATCTTTCAAAAATTGTTTCAAAGTACATTGGAGAAACCGAAAAAAACCTTTCCAATATTTTCAATCAGGCAGAAAACAGGAAATGGATTTTATTTTTCGATGAGGCGGATGCAATTTTTGGAAAACGAACCGCCGGTGGAGACTCAAAAGACCGTTACGCCAACCAAGAGGTTTCCTACCTATTACAACGGATTGAAGACTTTCCAGGCATTATCATCTTAGCAACCAACCTTAAAACCAATATGGACGAAGCTTTCGCAAGGCGCTTTCAGTCTATGGTCTACTTTCCACCTCCAAGTCCGGATCTCCGCTTGCAGCTATGGAAATATGCCTTTGATACCGATTTTACTTTAGACGATGATACCAATCTACGAGAAATCGCCAGAAAATTTGACTTAACCGGTGGCGGAATTATGAATGTAGCTCGGTATTGCGCCTTAATTTCAGTAGAAAAGGGGAACAATTGTATTTCATTAGCAGCCATAGAAGAAGGAATCAGGCGAGAATTTAGGAAAGAAGGGAAAACGGCTTAAAATTCATATTTATACTTTCTTAACAGCAAGAAACTCCCTCTTTGGTTTGCCGATTGTCCTTAATATAAATAAAACAACTGGATAGGTTTATACCCCATAAAGGTAATCGAAATGTATCTTTCCGATTTTTTTGTATTATAATCTACTTTAACTAAACCACACATAGAGATGTCTTTTATATTCCGATTTATCATTTTACTTTTCATCTCAAGTCCTATTTGGGCGGGCTTTCAGCAAACCGAAAGAGTAGAGAAAGACAAAGGTGAAAAATTTATAAGAGGAGAAAAACTAATTTATAAAGCGCATTACGGTTTCTTAAACGCAGCAGAGGCGGTGATACATCTCGATACTAATCTGTATAAAGTAGATAAGCATACTTGTTATAAAGTAGATATAGATGCTAAAACAGTAGGGAGTTTTGCCTTTGTATACGACGTTGATAACCTCTATCGGTCGTACATAGATACCTTGGAGATTATACCTCATAGATTCTACAGAAATATTTCTGAGAATAAATATAAGTTAGAAGAAACAATCAACTTTAACCACATAACCGAAAAGGCAAAAGTACATCAAAACAAAAAGGGGAAAATTAAGGAGAAGGAATATGAAATACCAAGCCATGCACAAGATATTGTAAGTGGTTATTACTATTTAAGAACCGTCAGCTTTGAAGGTGTTGCAGAAGGTGATACTATTAGCATGGATGCCTTTTTTGAAGATGAGGCTTACGACTTTAAAATTATCTACTTAGGCAAGAAAGTAATTAGAACAAAGTTTGGGAAAGTGCCTTCTGTTGAGTTAGCTCCTATTATGCCCGACAACAAAATATTTAGGGGTGAAAACGCTATAAAGTTTTGGATTTCAGACGATATTAATCGCATTCCTTTAAAAATACGTGCAAAACTATTTGTAGGAGCTTTTGAAGTAGAACTTAGCGAATATGAAGGTTTAAAAGCAGAGATTGGAGATAGAGGAAAATAACTTTTATCTGAGCCTGTATAGAATTTAGTGTATAAGGGAGATTACAAATTTTTTGAATGA
>CAZFQW010000321.1:2028-4698 GCA_964521225.1 uncultured Roseobacteraceae bacterium | reverse complement strand
GAGTAGATGTAACTACCTTTGCCATAGTTGGCTACTAGTAAGCTGCCTTTGCGTTCTGGTTCACCCGGATCGTGCATTTCTAAAATAGCGGTATAGTTTTTATCCCACTCGCTAGGGAAATACAGCCCCCTTTCTTGCGCCCAACCTTCAAAATCGTCTTGTGTGATTTTATTTGGGAAGTTTACCAATTCGTGCTTGTTTTCTAACACAGTTACAGGTGCTTCTTCAACAGTAACACGATTGCGAGATAACTTGAGTGAATAAGGGCCTAAGTTATCAGTTACCAACCCTCCAGAAGTATTGTATTGTACAATCATATTCCCTCCGTTTTTTACAAACTCCATGAGTTCTCCTTGTACAAACTTCATTCGCTTTTGTGTGTTGTAAGCTCTTACCCCTATGATAATCACATCATATTCACTAAATTTTTTAGCGTTTAATTCTTCATCGGAGAGGATATCTACTTTATAGCCAATTTCTTGCAAGGCTTCGGGAATTACATCGCCTGCCCCAGGGATGTAGCCCACTTTTTCTTCATTTGTTTTAATGTCTAATCGAATAACTTTAGTGGTAGAGGGGGGAAACAAAGTTTGAACAGGGATATGTTCGTATTCTATGCGTGTTAAACCATAAGAATATCTACCTTCTGAGGTAGAAACAATTGCCTTTACTTCGCCAGTGGAAGCCCCTTTAGGAGGATAAAGTCTGAACGCTGTTTTTAACTCTGCATACTTAGCATTAATTTCTACAGGAATTATGGCAGGTTCGTATCGCCATCCTTTCGGTACTTCTAAAGAAAGTTCTCCTTTCAAAATATTTGTATGGCTTTTTACCAACAAGGGTATTTCTTTAGGGGCATCATTTGCAAAAAGGAAAACTGGTTTATTAATATCAACCGTAACAGGTGGAGTTATTTCTAAAGGTCGGTAACGCTCGCCTTGTACGCGATCTGTGCTTCTGTACAATACAGGAACAGCCCAGTTAACCGTTTCACCTTCTACTTCAAATGCAATATTTCCGGCAATAGACGCTGGGTTTTCGGGCAACCCAATCAGTTCTTGTTGCTCTACCTGAAACATGCCCTTTTCTTCTGGTTTTCTTAACCAATACGGTTGCGAATATGCCATGTTAGAAGGGACTACCACACCAAACACCTGCGTCTTCATCTGGTTGTTCAACAAAACCGTATCAATTACAGCATTTGTAACTCCTAAGTCTATACTTTTAAGATAGATGTTATAGCCATTTCTGCCAATAACTCTTGCCGTTAAGTACAAACTATCGCCAGGTGTAACACCATAAGATTGTGCAGTGATATCTGCCCAAACTCCAGCACATTGTAAAATCAGGTAGTCAAGTTCTTTTTTCTTATTGGCTATATAAGGGTTGCTTGAAGTTAATTTTCCTAGCTCCTTTTTAATCTCTACTAACTGAGGAATTACCTTTTCTGGTTGTGTTAAATCATAGGTTTCTAGCGCATTGTTGATAAGACTAGCAATCTTCTTTCCTCCTTTGATACGGTTCCAAGTTAGGTCAATTCCTTCCAAGAGATGCTCTTGTGCTTCCTCTCCATCGAGGTGAAGGAAATATTCCATTTGGTTTCCCCTCTGCAAAGAAGAACCAAAGCCTTGGCTCTTATGCTCGCTTCGGCTTAAAGCAGCAATTTCCCCATAAGAGCGCCCTAAAAACGGGTTATATACGCCTGCATTAAGCGAGCGCATATCTTCTACTTTTAGCTCTGGATACCTGCTTAAAGACCATGGAGAATTAGAACCATTCCATACAATTCGTTTGGGCTGCCATGGTTGCACATATTCTAGTTGCTCGGGGAATTTGGTAGAATCTCCTGCAATTGCAAATGCTTCTTTCGCAATAATAGCGGAAGCAGTATGATGCCCGTGCGTTTTACCTGCTCCATTAGGATTAAAGCGGGTAATCACTACATCGGGTCTTAATTTTCTGATTGACCAAACGGCATCCGCCAATACTTTCTCTTTGTCCCAAATATTAAAAGTTTCATCAGGGATTTTAGAATAGCCAAAATCGTTGGCTCTTGTAAACATTTGCTGCCCTCCATCGAGGTAGCGCGCTGCTAAGAGTTCTTGCGTTCTTATCACTCCTAGCAATTCTCTCACTTCTTTGCCAATCAAATTCTGTCCGCCATCACCTCTAGTGAGGGATAAATACGTAGTTGATAGCCCTTCTTCATTGGCTAAATAGGTGATCACGCGGGTGTTTTCATCGTCCGGATGAGCAGCCACATATAAAGCACTGCCTACTACCTGAAACTTTTTAAGGGCTAGGCGGATTTCAGCGGCATTCAGTGTTTTTATCTGGCGGCTCTGTGAAAATCCTATGGAAGAAAGAAGGCAAATACTAATACTAAAAATTAAAGCTCTTTTCATAGAAGTTAATTTTAAATTTCCATTTAAATAAAAAAGTGACTAACAGCTTATTGGGCTATCAGTCACTTTCATAATATAGATTGTAAAGAACTAATGCTTATTCTATACTTTTCTTAGCACTTTCTTCCATACTTTTCATGATAGCCATTGGGTCAACCTCTGCCATAAACGCAACTTTTTTATCTCCCCAGCTCATAGAAATCATGATATTACCATCTTTTGCTTGGTCAATTGCAGGCTGAAGAAGTTCGCTCCAAGGTAACCT
>CAZFQW010000321.1:0-2018 GCA_964521225.1 uncultured Roseobacteraceae bacterium | reverse complement strand
CGCTCTTGCGTTTCTGCTAAATCCATTGGTTTTACCGATGCTGTAGCCACATCTTTTTCGGCCAGTGCTTTCATATCAATAGAATTAGTCTCGCGGTTCATAAAATCGTAAACGCTTCCCGCACTGCTGATATGTACAGTCCACTCTCCATCTTTCTTAGGAGTGATAAATACAGAGTAAGCACCTGCTCTTACATTTTTATCTCCAATCTTTACTGCTGTACCAAAAGTAACTTTTGTTGCTCCATTGGCTCCTGCTCTCCAAGCTTGGTCGTAAGGCACTAGGTCTCCATAAATAGTACGACCTTTTACTCCTGGCGAAGAATACGCTATAGTAACTTCTGTGAAACCTACTGTTCTCATAACCATGCAGGAAGAACTTGGTTGTGGCATTACCTGCGCACTCGCTGAAAACTGAAGCAGAAATAAAGAAGCTATTACAAATACTTCTTTTAATAGTGTCATTTTTTTCATATCTCTTTTAACTTTTCATAATATTGATGTAAGAATAATCACTCAAATTTAAAAATTAGGTGTTACAGTCGGCTGTTAAAGCCTTGTTAAATAGGCTAAAGACCAACTTATCCCTGCGAAATAATTCACAATATTTCAAAATGTTAAAATGAAAACTGTGTTTATAGATTATTCTCCGATTGTACCTCCCAAGTATGGTCGGCTAATAAGCGAAGTGTAGCTACAAAAGCATGGAAAGGGCAACTGCGCCCCCACTCGTTAGGACCTATCATTGAGAGTACATCTTTCCCACTTTCCCGTTGGTATAAATGATAGATTTTCCCTTGAAGTGGCTCAAATGGAATTTCTGCTGCATAGATTCTTTCCGAAATTTCCATTCGGGTTTTAATTTTCTCTGCCTGTGTCGCCAAAAGTTGCATTTGCTGATAAATTTGGTCAAGCTGCATGTGTGTTTGTTCATGCATAGAAGCGACTGCCCTGCCTTTTATTTTTCCCTTATCTTCTGGTTTAATTGCCACTCCGCCAACAGTATGGGCATAGGGAAGCAAACCGGGGGCTTCAGCGGTTTTTTCTCTTAATTTCTCTAAATCGATGCTATCAACGTCTATTTCTTTGCCTTTCATTGTATATTTCTGAAAAAGATGAAAAATCACTTCAATCGATCAAAGCTCCAATTCTTTCAGATACCATATAATTTGGTATTTCAATATCATAATTTTTAAGAATACTAGGGGCTACTGCTCTAGAAGAAATTCCATAAATGCGTTCTTTTTCTTTGTGCCCTTGTGGGTCAAATACCCAAAAAGAACCTTCTGCCACATGGTAAGCGGTACTTCCTGTTTGGTCTTCTACAGCTTCGTTGTAAACCCCTAACTGCTCTAAATCAATTGAATTTCCCTGATAAACTCCTTGAAGTACCGCAAGGTTTCTGTGCCCCAAGTCTATACTGAAAAACCCCCCCTCTTTTTTTCTGTAGTTTAATGGCTTATCGCCTATGCTAATTTCTTTTAGTTGATTCTCTACATGGTGTACCTGCCCTTCGGAAACCTTAAAATTATATTGTGGATGCATGGCAGGTAACATTTCCCAATCTGTAGTAGGTACTTTCAAAAAATCCATGAATAAACCTAAATTTTTACAAGCTGTTTCGGTGAGTATCAACTTGGCTTCTGTTGCCTTTTGCCCCATGCTACTCGCTACTATTAATTTATACTCCTTATTTTTCTGTACGAAGCTTGCTAATTCACACAAAAATTCGTCGAACTTATACATTGTAAAGTCAATCTCTTTACTGTAAGTGGTCTTCCATTCTTCACTTAGTTCGTACTCTTTATAATCGGCAGGAAAAGTTGCTGCCCAATACCTGTGCATAGTAGAAGCCACATGGTTTGATAAGAAAGTGGAAAAAGCAGGTTTTTTGGTTTTCATCAGCTTCATAAAAACATCGAAGGCTAGTACAGACTGATACGACCTCCTTCGCGTTCTTACCCAGGGCTTTATGCGTTCTTGTACTAATTGCTCCCCAACAGAGGCAAGCGTTTTGGG
>CAZFQW010000320.1:0-4714 GCA_964521225.1 uncultured Roseobacteraceae bacterium | reverse complement strand
GTCCACATATTTTACCAATGCCATAGGGCGGAGTTTCAACTCAGAGGAAAGCGTAGCGATAAAGCCTGCCATCCCAAAGAAGTGCCGCCTTTGCGCCGCACTGCTCGTAAAAGTGGTTATCCCTGTGGGGTTGTAGTCTAGGTCGTTTTCAATCATTCGGGGCATGGAAGCACCTACGAAAGCCGTTTCATTTTGCCAGTAGATTCCCACGCCCATATTGGGTAAAAAGATATTATCGTTGGTGTAAGTGAGGTTGGGGTCGGTTCTGTCCAAGGGGTTCACCTCGCTCCAGTTCATTTGTTGGCGTTTTACTTCTCCTGAAATTCCTAAGCCCATCGTTCCGCCAAAAACCTTGAAGCGGTAGGCAAAGTAACCGGCAAGGTGTAGGTTTTCAGAAATGCCGAGTTCGTCTTGTACAATGGAAATGCCTACGCCGGAAAGGTCGTTAAAAAGAGGGGCATCTAAGCTGAACGCTGCCGTTTTTGGCGAACCTTCAAAGCCTACCCATTGGGTACGGTAAAGCATAGTGGCGCTAAGCCCTCCGCTACTCCCTGCATAGCCGGGGTTAATCGGTAGCTTATTGAACATATACATGGTGTACATGGGGTCTTGCTGTGCTTGAACTGCACAAAAGGCAAAAAGGGCTAAAATGAGGAGTATTCCTTTTTTCATAAGTGAAATCTTTAAAAATATTTTGAAAGACCTGTTAGGTTTTTGGTGCCTAACAGGTTTTAGTTATTATCTGTGCAGCGTTATAAATCCTTTTGAAATCAGCGCACCATTTTGGCGATTGGTGAACACATAGTAGTAAGTTCCGTCGGGAAGCTCATTGTTGTTCCATGTTCCTCTCCAATCGTTTCCGTAGTTCACGGCTTCGTACACTTTATTTCCCCATCGGTTAAAGATGATAAGCTCGTTTTCAGGGAAGTTTTCAATTCCTCGAATCACGAAAGAATCGTTGTTTCCATCGCCATTGGGTGTGATGATATCAGGAATTTCTAAATCTCCCGTAATTAAGATATTTACAACAGCGGTGTCGCAATTTGAAGGACATCCTACCAAACATATTTCGTAGATGAACGAATCTTCGCCGAAGTACCCCGGCAATGGTTTGTAGTTCACTGTAAAATCGGGTTGGAGTGTAAGTGTTCCGTTTGTTGGCTCGCGAATAATTTCCACAGTAACTTCATTCCCTTGCGGGATGTCGTCGTTAAGCAGTATTTGCTTAAACTGGAAGCCGTCCACTTTTGTCTCTTCAAAATCGGCATTTGCCACAGGATTTCCTGCCGGACTTACCACCACTGTATCGGAGCTTAAATTGCCACAAGGTCGGTTATCAATTGTCCATACAAAACGGTAAACGCCTTCTGGTTGGAGGCCTGAAACCACCGTTTCACTGCGTGTTGGCGTTGCTAATACGCCACCGTCAAGTGCCGTCCAAACACCGTTTTGTGTACTTGCAGCGGTTAAGGTAATGGCTTCACTCAGATCACACACAAATAAATCGTTTCCTGCAAAAGCGCTTTCCGCTGCCACACTATTTACGAGGGAAGCTTGCAGTGCAACCGATGGCTCAGAAGTACAACCATTCAACATTCTGCTAACCCTATAAGCGCCTTCTCTTACCCTAGTAAAAGGCTGTATTACCAAGAAGGTATCTTGTGTTACTCTTGTTGTTCCGTCGGGCAAATACCATGTGTATTGCTCGTTAGAAGCTGTTTTTGTTGTGAACAGTTCTAATCTGCCTCCTTCACAAACAGGAGAGTTGCTAAATATTTGAGGTGCTGTGGGGCGTTCGGTTATGCTTACCCGTGCCGTAGAAATTTCTGAACGGCATCCGTTGCGTTCCACCCAAAGTGTGTATTCTCCTGCATTAAACTGATTTACATTTTGTATTACAGAAGGATTTTTAAGGGTTGAAGTAAATCCGTTCGGCCCCGTCCAGAAATAGTTATCGGCTACTACAGGGGTGCTGAGCACAATCGCCTCGCCCGTACATAACTGATTGGTGGCTGATATCTCTGGGGCATTTGGTTTAGCATTTACCGTGGCAAATACTGCCGCCGAAGGCGATGAAGTACAGCCGTTGTTATTCACCGTTACAAAATATGCTCCTGCATCGGTAGTTCTTGCATTTTCTATAATGAGCGATGGTCCTGAGGTGGTTTGCTGACTTCCATCGGGCTTGTTCCAGAAGTAGGTAATACCACTCCCTGCTAAACCTGCCGAATTAATAATTAAACGTTCCCCTTCGCATACCGCTCCAATTGGGTTAATCGCCACCGCTTGTGCTCCATCGGTTACTTCTACTACTACCGTTCCCGGCGAAGAAGTACAGTTGTTTTGGGTTACAGTGAGTGCATATCTACCTGCATCGCTTGGTGTAGCATTTGGAATAATAGGGTTTTGCTCGCCCGATACAAAGCCATTAGGTCCGGTCCAACTATAGAAATCGGCTACGATGTTTGAGAATAGCTGAATGTCATTTCCGCCACAAACCGAAGGAGTTCCCGTGGTTGGAGTAGGCACTAAGCCTGCCCCTACTACATTTACCTGCGCCGTGGCTACTTCGGAAGTACAGCCATTTACCGAAACAATGAGGTAGTAGTTATAACTGCCGCTTGGCAACACGCCTAAACTGAGCGTTCTGCCGGTAGCAATAAGCTGTCCTCTTGCACCATTGTTATCGTCGTACCAACTGTACGACGCCCCCACTAGCTCATTTCCGCTTACGATTACTTCTTCGCCTTCGCATACAGTTCTGTTGTTAGAAATAATTGCCACAGGGCGTTGTGCTACCTGCACTTCAACAGGTTGCGAAAACGCTGACTGGCATCCTCCTGCGCCTACTACACGTACTCTCCAAACGCCAGAGCGGTACGATGGATGCGTAGAAGGAATTGTAGTGGTTCCCGTGGTAGTAGTGAGTACAGTATCGTTCGGATCAACAGTTCCATCAGGACCTATCCACTGATAGGTAGCCCCTTGCGAACCAGTGGTTAATACAATGGCATCGCCTTGGCAAATCACCGACTGATTGGCAATTAAGAACGGAGCATCTGGTTTGGCATCAATTTGCACATTTACCAGTGCCGTTTGTACACAACTTCCGTTGGCGGTTGTCATGCTCACTACATAAGTACCTGTATTTGCCGAAGTGGCATTGTTGATTGACGGATTCTGCAAGCGTGAGCTAAAGCCGTTAGGACCTTCCCACACAAAGGTGTAGTTCCCTGCATTTGAAGGAGTCGCCGTTAATTGCAGTGCTTGCCCTTCGCAAATGCCCGTGTTACTTGTTGCCGTTACTGTTCCGATATTATCTACAATCACACGCTTAGCGAATGACGTTCCCGTTTCGCAGTCGCTTACTCTTACTCTTACATTGTAGTCGCCTTGGTTAGCAGGAGTTACTTGCTCTATTACTAATTGCCCTACAGTAGTAACTTGTTGCGTTCCGTTGGGTAATGTCCAAGTATAAACCGCAGCCCCTGGGTAAGAGGTCGCTGTTAGCTCTAATCTTTCTCCTACGCAATAGCGTTCGTTGCCCGAAATGGTTGGCGGTACAATCAGTTCTCCGATAGAAACCTGTACTGTACTTGTTACGCTACAGCCTCCTGGTCCCGAAAGCGTTAAAATATAAGTTCCTTCGTACTCTGGGCTTACCGCATCAATTTTAGGGTTTTCTAAGTTAGAGAAGAAATTACGAGGGCCCGTCCATTCGTAAGTATACGGCCCGCCCGTAGTTGGTGCGCCTGCAAATAAACGCAAAGTACTTCCTTCGCAAACAGGGCCGTTAGAAGTTGGCGTTGGTGCAGAAGGGAAGGTATTTACTCGCAAACGTTCTGGTAAAGAAGTGGGCAGCGAGCAGCCGTCAACATCTACCTGAACTGTATAATCGCCTCCCGAAGCAAGCGTTACAGGGTCGATTACTAGTTGGTTTGAACCCGAAGTAAATGTTCCTCCGCCGGGCAATGTCCAATTATAGGTAACCGTTGAACCTGCTCCTGCATAGTTAGAAGCGGTAATTACCGTGCGTTCGCCCACACAAACAGGGTTCGGCGGAATAATTGCCGGGCTGAATGGTGTGATGTCGATAATCTCGTTAAATGTGATTGAACCCGTGTTGGTACAAGCACCATTGTTTGCAACAACTACATAAGTACCGTTTACCGCAGCGGTTGCATTCGGAATCGATGGATTTTGCTGTGTAGAAACAAAACCGTTTGGCCCTGTCCATAAGAATGTAGTTGCATTGGTACTAGTAACATTCAACTGTAATGTGCCTCCTGCACAGTTTCCATTGGTATAGTTGGTGGTGAGTACAGGGTTAGTCGGTTGTGGGTTAATGGTTACTTGTTGTGCCACTGAACGTGGTGAAGTACATCCTCCCGCAGAAATTGCTACAGAATACAGACCTGCATTGGTTACCGCTGCACTTGGCGAAACTACAAATGATGGATTCGTGGTAGTTCCAAGGGATACCTCTCCGGTTCCGTCATTGTAAAACCATTGGTACTGAGTAGTTGCCGAGTTAAAAGCATCTGTTCTTAGTTCAAGCACATCGCCTGTACATAAGAAAGGCGCTGTTGCCAAAGCAGGTGTTGGTGGAATAGGCAGTATATTATTAATGGTAATAGATGATGTTGCCGAAGTTCCACAAGAGCCATTGCTTACCGTTACTGAATATGTTCCATTGCTTTGCACCGTCACCAGA
>CAZFQW010000319.1:0-4716 GCA_964521225.1 uncultured Roseobacteraceae bacterium | reverse complement strand
ACCCCAACGACGAACTTGCCCAAAAAAGGCACAACTGCAAGGGGAAAACAGAAATGTGGTACGTACTCCAAGCCGATAAGGGAGCAAAACTTATTGCGGGCTTTAACCAACCTATGAGCCAAGAAAAATACCTCAAGCATTTCAACGAAAAAAAGCTAGAAGAAATCTTAAATTTTGAAGAGGTTCACGAAGGCGATGCTTTTTTTATGCCTTCGGGTAGGGTACATTCTATTGGGAGCGGCGTAATGCTGATAGAAGTGCAACAAACTTCTGATATTACTTACAGAATTTACGATTACAACCGAACAGACGCGGATGGAAACCAACGGGAATTGCATACCGAACAAGCCCTCGCAGCCATTGACTACCAGTATTATGAAGCATACAAAACCCCTTATTCAGCAGAAAAGAACAAGCGAAACACTTTAGTAGAATGCCCGTTTTTTTCCACGAATATTCTTTTGTTAGATAGAAAAATCGACTTCGATTACTCTCAAAGAGATAGCTTTACCCTCCTTTCTGTTGTGGAAGGAAAAGGAAGGCTCATCGCAGAGGATTTTGAAATAGAAGTGAAACTAGGCGATGTTTTATTAATCCCTGCCGCTTTCAACCATTTTAAGATTCAGGCAAAAGATACCATCAAAATATTAGAAGCCTTTATCCCTTAGGAGTCAAGGCTTCTAACCTTCAAATTAGTTTTTGAGTAGCGCATTTGGCTCTTCTTGTATAGCCACCGTTTTATCGGTATTGTACCATTTGTGCACCAACTCAACATAGACCTCGTGTGCCGAACCGAGGGCTTTGTGTTCATCAATAATGGCTTGTGCTGCTTTTGGTCTTGGCCCCCAATTTCCCATTTCCTCTAAAGTTTCGGCATTAAGAACAATTAATTTGGGGATAGAACGAGTGCCGTTGAACAGATAGGCATCCATTACGTTGGGGTGCTCGTCGCGTAAAATGAGTCTGAGCTGAATATTTGGGTTTAAATCCGCCAATTTAGCAATTACCGGCACACTCTGCGCGGCATCGCCACACCAAGCCTCGGTAATTATCAACCAAATTTGGGGCGAACTAATTTGCTTTACAGTCGCCGCTACTTCGGCGGTAATTTTAGAAGTTTTCTCCAATCGTTTCATTCGTTGGATATTCATTTTGGTGTAATGAAGCATTGCCTCGCTGTGGTTGTTGCCCGTGGTTTTTCCTTGGGCAAAGTTCTCGTTAATCATTGCTCGGTATGCCTCGTAGGTATAGGCGTTATCAATTAGTTGTTGGGTAATTACTTGTGGCATTTTAGGCTTATTTTTTTATAAATATTAAGGTTCTCTGAAACTGCTAGCATCCTTTTTAACAATAACAATACTTTTTTTTACGCTATGTAAAATAGATTTGTAAAACTGTAAGAAGAAAGGAGATGCAGTCTTTTATTTGATATTTGTAAAATAATTTCTAGATTTTTTAATAAACTAGAATGTGCAAAAAGTGGTTTGTTAGATACTCTATCATCAAGTAACTTACTATAATTAAATAATAATGAGAATAGTAAAAAAGATTTCATAGAAGGGTTTTTCTCTGCATTTGATATAACTGGAGAGCGTAACTTCAATGTTCTAAACAGGCATTATAATGCTAATCACAGAATCCGTACTTATTGGGCAAAGACGGGGAAATACTTGATGAGAGCATCTGAGAGAGAAAGCAGGAAAAAAGAACCTAAACTAACTAACACTGAGTATTAAGACGAATATGCCTAGGAACACCAATCAGAATAAATCTTTAAGCCCTAATCAGAAAAAGGAAATAGTTAACATTGTACATTCAACTATTCAAGCTGAAATTAGTGCCACAAGTTTTTCCGGACCTGTTCCACCGCCAGAAATATTAGCAAAATATGGAGATATAAGCCCTGATTACATTGATAGAATATTTAAAATGGCTGAAAAAGAACAGGAACAAACACATTATGTTGAACGAGAATTATTAAAAAAGTCATTTGAAAGAAATACACCTTTCTAGAGAAAATATCAATCTATTCGACAACAGTCACGTTAGAAAGTGAGGGGCTTAGTTGTCGGTAATTCTATACTTGGTACTCATGTTTTTTTATTTACGTAGGTTCTCCGAACCTGCATCAGCATTTTTTTTTCACAAACTCCACATTCCTGTGAATTCCCGCAAGTTTAGCCCGTTTTAAAGGCGATTTTTTGAACACTTTCCCGAACACCTCGTCTGTCATTTCTTCCCATCCTCGGTTATTGAGTGCGCTAAAATCATCGGAAGGCTTTAGTTCTTGAAAACGATGAGGTTTTGAGAAGCGATTCCACGGGCAAACGTCTTGGCAGATGTCGCAACCAAAAATCCAATCTTGATAAGTATCCTTAAATTCTGAAGGGATTTCTTCTTTTAGTTCAATGGTGAAATAAGAAATGCACTTACTTGCGTTCACCTCGTAAGGGGTAATTGCCTCGGTGGGGCAAGCATCAATGCAGCGGGTGCAAGTGCCACAATAATCTTTAATGGGGCCATCGGGGGGGAGTTCCAAATCAATAATCAGTTCTGCCAAAAAGAAAAAACTGCCTTGTTGCTTATTAATAAGAAGTGTGTTTTTACCGGTCCAACCCAAACCACTTTTTTGTGCCCATTGCCGCTCCATCACGGGGGCAGAATCTACAAAAACACGTCCTTCTACTTCGCCAATTTCTTCTTGTATGAAATAGAGCAAATCTTTCAACTTTCGCTTTACAAAAAAGTGGTAGTCTTCTCCGTAGGCATATTTAGCTACTTTGTAGCTGTTTTCTTCTGCTAAATCTTTTTCGGGGAAATAGTTGAGTAGCAGCGAAACCACCGATTTTGCTTCGGGAACTAGCTTGCTTGGGTCTAGGCGTTTATCGAAGTGGTTTTCCATGTATTGCATATTGCCGTGCATTCCTCTTTTTAGCCAATTTTCTAGCCGAGGAGCCTCCTCCTCCAAAAATTCAGCTTTCGATACGCCAACAAAGGAAAAACCTAAATTATACGCTTTATTAACAATGCCTTGTTTGTATTTTTCCGATTGTAATATTGTAGCCATTTAATTCAGTTGTGTAGTAATATCAATTATGAAAATAGCGATTTATCTCTTTTTAGGCATTTTCTTTTCATCGTTTTATTACCTCGCCTTGCAAGGTTACCAACTACAAGGCAAAGGTATATATATTTGTTACTTGTATCCTCAGCTTTTTGGTAGCAGCAGTTTTAGGCGTTGTTTTAGCCGTTAGAAATCAGAAAAAGTAAAAAAGCCCTGTCTTCAAAAATCATAAGAAAAAAGCAGAGGAAGGTGTCAAATAAAAGACATCTGCTTTGCTTCCGATTTTTCATCTTTGGGGAAAAAATATACCATGAAGAAGTATCTAATCTCCCTTATCACTTTAATGATGTTCAGCTTTTCTGCCTCAGCGCAAAAGGCTGCAATTTTTTCCACTAAAGAAGGTGCCATTAAAGGCTACGACCCCGTTGCGTATTTTACAGAGAGTAAGCCTGTTTTAGGAAACGTAGAATTTACTTACACTTGGAAAGATGCCAATTGGTATTTTGCCTCGGCAGAAAACCGAGAAAAATTTAAGGCAGCACCAGAAAAGTACGCCCCTCAGTACGGAGGTTACTGTGCTTATGGCGTTGCAAAAGGCTATGCCGTTAAAATTGAGCCTGAAGCTTGGGAAATTGTAGGGGGAAAACTGTACCTTAACTACAACTTAAAAGTGCAAGAAGATTGGCAGGCCCAAAAACAAACTTACATTACCACTGCCAACCAAAACTGGCCCCAAGTACTCAAAAAGGAGTAAGGGCTTAGGCTATAAAATGATTATGCTACACACAATTGCCGTGATAATTACTACCACCAAAGCGATAACATCTTTGTGAATATTTTTTCCTCCTATTTTCATTTCTTTTTTTTGCTAAGCTAAATAGAACAACACAACTGAACAAGGCAACAAGATGAAAGGAAAAATATTAAAAGGAATTAAATTATTTCGTAAGTATTTTTTGGGGCATGGCGTGATCAACTATAAAAACAAAGGAACGCTTAATTTTATAGATGTTGGCGCACTCGGCGACTTGCCCGAGCCGTGGTTTACCCATTCAAAACACATCCGAAAATTACTAAGCTTTGAGCCTTTAGAAGGTAATAGCCAACAAAAAAATACCATTACTTCCGATAGCGCACTTTGGGAAGAAGCTGCAACTTTGCCCTTCTATATTTATGAGGGGTTAGGAGGGTCGGGCTCTTCGCTTTTTAAACAAAATACGGAGTATGTGAAAGCTCATTTTGATACCTTAAAAACAAAAGGCAATCCTTGGCTTGCAGCAACGTGGTTTGAGCGTTCGCAATTAGCGGAAACAAAAAGCATTGCCTGCACCACGCTCGACAGCGTACTCGAGCGGCTAGAAATACCCACCCAATTTGATTTTTTAAAGGTTGATGCACAAGGAGCTGAATATCAGATTTTAAAAGGAGGAGATTTTTTTTTACGAAACAGTTGCCTTGGACTACAGCTCGAACTGTTCAATATCCCACTTTACGAGGGCATTAAATTACTGCCCGAAGTGGAGAAATATTTATCGAAACTTGGCTTTGAACTAGTGAAAAAATACCCGCCACACGGCTCGTTCAACTCTCAGCACGATTGTGTATTCTTAAAAAAGGGAAGCCAGCAAAGTAATCCTGAAAAAGTAGC
This sequence comes from uncultured Roseobacteraceae bacterium, assembly GCA_964521225.1. Taxonomy (GTDB): domain Bacteria; phylum Bacteroidota; class Bacteroidia; order Cytophagales; family Flammeovirgaceae; genus CAYUJH01. The sequence continues at coordinate 4 of CAZFQW010000319.1, read as the reverse complement.
CCTT
>CAZFQW010000318.1:0-4741 GCA_964521225.1 uncultured Roseobacteraceae bacterium | reverse complement strand
GTTTATTCTGAAATTATGGCGTTTCGGGGTACTGAAATTTACTTTCAGCGAGAGCCTTCGATATGGGGGAAATCTTTTCACGATGCTGTATTTTCTTTTAAAGAAACCACCGTAATTGGGGTTAGAAAATCGAAACGAAATATGGTTTCTGTACTCGACCCCGAGCCATTTCTTAGAACCAAAGAAAGAGATATTGTCATTAATCCTAGTGCTAGTTATGTATTTGAAGAAGGGGACGCACTGATTGTACTTAGTCCAGACAGTCGCTCTGTTAATTTGGCAAAACAACGTACAGATTTAATTCAAAACGAGTATATTATCACCAATGCAGTACCACTCAGAAATCCTGAAAGAATCCTGATGGTTGGTTGGAGTAAAAATGCACCAAATATCTTAAAGGAAATGGATGCCTATGTAATGAAAGGCTCAGTAGTGGTAATTCTTGCCTACCGAGTGATAGAACAAGATACTTTAGAAAAGTACAACCGAGAACTACAAAATATTGAAGTAAAATATACCCAATGCGATGCCACCAATAGAGAAGAACTAGGCAGTGCAAAGCCGAATACTTTTGATCATATTATGGTACTTAGCGATGTGGAGACTTTCGGGGCAGAAGATGCGGACTCTAGAACATTAATTACTTTGGTGCATTTGAGGGATATCTCCATAGAGCGAAATGCGCATTATAATATTGTAAGCGAAATGGCGAACCCGAAAAACCAAGAGTTAGCCCATTTAGCAAAGCCCGATGATTTTATCATTGGCGATAATATTATTAGTATGCTGTTGGCACAAGTAGCCGAAAACAGAGAATTAAAGATGGTTTTCGAAGAGTTTTTCGATGCTTCGGGCTGCGAAATAAACCTTCGACCTGTTGAAGAATATATTCAGTTAAATGTTCCTGTAAACTTTTACACAATTACAGAAGCAGCTCTTCAAAAAGGGCAGGTGGCTATCGGCTACAGAATTGAGGAAGAGTCGTACATCAAAATCCACAACTTTGGAATCACGCTTAATCCAAACAAAACCGAAGATGTTATTTTTAAGCCCGGAGACCGAATTATAGTAATTATAGAGTAATGAAAAGTTACTTTTTAAGTGCGTATAAATAGCCCAAACTTTTCATTAAATTGGAATTAGAAGAATCAAAAAATCTTTAGTGATATATGGAACAGCATTTAGGCCCATTTCAGAACATATTAAACAAAGTAAAGGAAACTGCTGAGAAACTGTTCTGGCCAAACTTTGGAAAAAGTGGGCTGCCTGACTTAGTAAAAATAAGGCTAGAAAGCTTGCCAGAGCCTATACAGCTAGAGTATCTTGAGGAATATGAATCGGAAGTTAGTAAATCAAGAAATGCTAGAAATATTAGTCTTGTTGCTTTTGTAGTACTATTATTTGTGTCGCATAGCTGGTTGTGGCCTACCGGCATATTCATATATTGGATGCATTTAAAATACAGGAAAATCCCTGAAATGACTAGCCGCATTATGCAAAGTATTCAGATGCGTTATAACCTTAAACCTGCTACTACCCGGTCTAAAGCGAACATGGGCTCAAGAACCTATCAGTCGGTTGAAGAACCACACCGCAACAGAGCCAGAAAAATAGTTGACCATTACGACCCTTCTAGCCTTTCCTTAGAAAATTTGAAGGAAGGTTATATGGTCGATTACGATTTAAAAACATGGCAAGTAACCACAGTAAGGCAGTTCGATTGGGACACAGGCATTTCTGCTAGAGAGTTTAAGCTAGTGAGCGACATGGAAAGTATTTGGATTTACCTTTTTAAAGAAGGTAGCTATCTTACCATTACTGTAAATAAACCTTTGAATATTTATGCGATTGATAGCAACCTCGAAACGGAAATCTATCACAACAGAAGGCCTTTCAATATCATTACTTATCAGAGCATTCAATATTATAGAGAAAATGCGTTAGAAGGCTATTTGTTCAATATTACCACTAACTCTACGGGCACAAAAACAGCTTCTTGGGAGTATTATGACCAAGAAAGGAAACACTACATGCGAATTGAGCAGCAAGAACAAAAAAACTTTAGAGCGGTAGTTGGCAAGATTGTTTCACCGTTTGAGTTTTCGGAGATTTTACCAATGAAAAAATAATGTATATATACTGTATTTAGCTACTTGAGTTTATGCATCGATGGCATTATAAAATTACACAAAGGATTCATAATCTGCGATGAAAGCAACGTGCTTTGGGGCCTCCCAATTTTAGCGATACTTGTGCTCGAAATCTACTTTTTTAACTCAACTTGGTCAAAAATTAGCTGCTGAACAAACTTTTATCTTACATCGGTTTATAGAAAACGTACTCAACCAAAAAATAGGCATCCAGTAACCTGTTAACAAATAGTTATTCTGAAATTTCTTTTTCAAGCCTTTTCATTCACCTTTTTAAAGCGACAAATCGCTGAAGCTCCATTTTAGTGATTAATAGTGCCATTTTTCTTACACTCAGTTAAAGGGAAACACTTTGAGTTTATTTACACTTGTTTGTAAATAAATGTTTTTATTGATATTTTAGACAATCCTTAAACTTAGGAACAGCCTTTGCGTTTAACTTAATGCGATTTTTGATTAACAATGGTTTAAAAGTGAATCCCTATCTATTTCTTTTGGTCCTAGTATTAATGCAGTTCATTTGTGTTTTTCTCTATCTGTTTTCTAAACACAGAAAAACAGAGGGTGCTGGAAAGGAGGAAGAAAAGATAGAAATCGGTTTAATTTAAATAATAAAATGACGGGGGATTCCCTCAGTTATTTTTGATGAACGAAGGCATTTCTTCTCGAAAAAACGAAAATCTGTAACTGAAATTTAACCTTAACAAAAAAGCTATGAAAGCGCTGTTGTCATTATTGGTTTGTACGATGTTTTTATCAGCTTCATGTAGCACCATAAAGAATGAAGTTCCTTCTAATACCGAAATTTACCTAGTTGATAATGATAGCTTACTCATTATCACCGAAAACGCTTATAAACTCAGCTATACCTTGAAGATTGATTATGGTAATCGTTCTGTAAACCAAGAAATTGATGTTACTGCCGATGCTTTTGGGGGTATGGAGTACTACCCTCTCGGAGAAAAAGCTGAAAACGTGCGTTCTGTAGAACTTTGGCAGGAGGGTGTTCAAGTTAAAAAAATCCGATTATCTGAAAGTTTATACTAATAATAAAATTGGGTTCTTCCCATTTTCCCTCATCGTTTTATTTTCTATATAAGCGGAGTAAGTTAGGTAATAACTTACTCCGCTTATTTGTTCTAAAAAAAATGAACGATTGCGTAAATAAATCTCCCAATTATGTTACTCTTTTACAGTTAGCGTTTCTATGGCAGTTCATTACTAATGAATTTTAATTTGTTTAGAAGCAAGATATTGCTTTAATATGTGTCAGAAGCTATTCTAATTTTTTATGAAAAAGCACTGTGCAAATACATAACATTTAAATGGCTACTTTTTCTTATTTTTTGTAATTACTAACCCACTTAACAATCCCATAACCGAAGGTTTTCCCATGTAGTTGTAACTTTATTGCATCAATCAAACAAAGTTACACACTATGAAATGGATTCTACTACTTGGGTTTGCGTTGGTTTTTCAGCAAACTACACTCGCCCAAAAACAGCCTGTTACAGAGGCTAACTACGCCCTAGCGGCTCGGTTTTCTCCTGAGAACACGAAGAGAATGGTGTTTTCAACCGCTGTTTCTCCCCATTGGATGAAAAACTCGAACCAGTTTTGGTACACTTACGAGACAAGCGAGGGAGAATTTTATTACATCGTTGACCCTACTCGCCGACAAAGAAGGCAAATGTTCGATAGGGATGACCTTGCCGCACAAATGAGCATGCTAACCGGCGATCCCTTCGATGCCAAACATCTACAAATTCAAAATCTTCAGTTTATCAACAACGAAAGAGAAATTCAGTACGAAGTAAAAAGTAAATTGGTAGAAGAAGAAGTTGAAGAAGAGGACGAAAAAGAAGAGGGAGATGGGCAAGATAGTGACAAGAAAAAAAATGAAAAGAAGAAAAAAGAGAAAAAGACTTGGCACTTTATATACAACCTTACCAGCCAAAAACTTCGTTTACTAGAGGGCTATAAAAAGCCTAAAAAAGATGCCGATTGGGCAACTGTTTCCCCCGATAGTTCGTTCGTGCTTTTCTCTAAACATCATAATTTGTTTTGGATGGATTCTGCCAATTACAGAAAGGCACTTAAAGACGAAAAAGACAGTACGATTGTGGAGAATCAGTGGACAGAAGATGGCGAAGAATATTACAGCTATGGCGGTGGCGATAGAGGTGCAACCAATGTAGATAAAGAAAAAAATAAGGATAAGCGCAAAAGAGTGGGCGTTGTTTGGGGACCTAAGGGGAAACAATTTTTACTAGAAAGAAATGACGTTAGAAAGCTCAAAGACCTTTTTGTGATTAACTCAGTCGCCAATCCTCGACCTACCTTAGAGGTGTACAAATACCAAATGCCCGGCGAGAAAGAAAATCCAATTCCCGAATTATGGGTTTTCAATGTGGAAGATAAATCGAAGAAGCAAATTGAAATCAAGGAATTTCCGGATCAAACCATCAGTATTTTAAGAAATCCTTGGCCCCAAAATACACGCGACGATAAAAGAAGACCGTGGTATTGGTTGGGCAAGCAGTCGAATGAATTTTATTTCCAAAGAACTAGCCGCGATTTAAAGCGCATTG
>CAZFQW010000317.1:0-4790 GCA_964521225.1 uncultured Roseobacteraceae bacterium | reverse complement strand
TATCATTTAAACGAAGCACATGCTTTGCCCGCAGCATTTTATTTATATAATAAATTTCAAGATGCAGAAGAGGTAAGAAGAAGACTGGTATTTACCACACATACGCCAGAAGAAGCAGGAAACGAGAAAACAGATATTGGCTTATTAGAAAAAATGAGCTTTTTTGCGGATGTTTCTTTAGCAGACGTAAGAAAAATTACCCAAATAGAAGGAAACATATTTGATCACACTTTGGCAGCACTTCGGATGGCGCGCCTGGCAAATGGTGTATCGAAATTACATGGCGAAGTTTCTCGCAAAATGTGGTTGGGCTATGGTAATACATGTCCAATTATTTCCATCACTAACTCTCAAAATAAAGCATATTGGGAAGATAAACTCTTGTACGAAGCACTGGAGAGCGACAATAAGGAAGCACTAGTTAGAAGAAAAAAAGCACTTAAAAGACGCTTTTTTGATTTAGTAGCCGACCAAACGGGGAAGCTTTTCGACGAAAACGTATTAACCATTGTGTGGGCGCGCCGTTTTGCAGGATATAAGCGCGCCGATTTAATTACCCAAGACAAAGAACGGTTCGAGGCAATTATAAACAGCCTAGACCGTCCCGTACAAATTATATGGGGAGGAAAGCCGTATCCAATGGATTTTAGTGGTATTAGTACTTTCAATAGCTTGGTACACCTGAGTAAGTCTTATAAAAATTGTGCAGTGCTTGTAGGGTACGAATTAGCCCTTTCTGCCATGATGAAGCGGGGTGCCGATATTTGGCTAAATACTCCGAGAGTGCCAAGAGAAGCATCCGGAACAAGTGGCATGACCGCCTCGATGAATGGCGCTGTTAATTTCTCTACCGACGATGGTTGGATTCCGGAATTTGCCAAGCACGGGGTAAATTCGTTTGTAGTACCTTTAGCCGATGCCACACAACCGATACACCAACAAGATGAGGCAGATTTAAACCATCTATTAAATATTTTAGAAAATAACATTCTTCCCGCTTATTACGACGACCCAGACCAATGGACAGCCATTATGCAAAATAGCATGAGGGATGTTGTACCGTACTTCGACTCAGACCGAATGGCTTATCAGTATTACGAAAAGCTTTACAACTAAGGGTAAACTTTTATAAGTTTTCAGCTAAAGTCTCAACAAATAATTGTTGAGACTTTTTTTTGTTCGCAGCATTTTTACCATGTCGCCCGTTTAGGGGTATTGGTTTCAAGGGTGTTACAGCCTAAATGCGCTTCATACAAGTGTCTCGCACTGAAATAAGTTGACACAAAAAAATATACTATTCGCTTGAACCCTTAAAAAATTATCGTAACATTGCAATGTGTTTATACAAACTGTAGATAATGGGTGTAACAAAAACAAATCTTTTTTCAGGTACACAAAACGAGCTAGCAGTAGCAGCCAAGGCATTTGCTCATCCTGCCCGTGTGGCAATCATTCAATATCTGCTGAAATCTAATTCCTGTATAAATGGAGATTTGGTTCAGGAATTGGGTTTGGCACAGGCTACCATTAGTCAGCATTTACGTGAATTAAAGGATATTGGCATCATCCAAGGAACCATCGAAGGTACCCGAATGAATTACTGCATTAATCCAGTACGCTGGGCAGAAATTAGAGAACAATTTAACGAAGTTTTTAACCAGTTCATTTTTCCATCATCAGAAAATTGCTGCTAAAAAAATTTGAGTAACATTATCGTAATATTGCAATAAAATATAATTAATATGAAAACAGAACAGGAATTAAAAAACTTGGTAAAGGATCGATATGCCCGAATAGCCGAGCAGGGCAAAGCAGCAAATGCTGCTTCATGCTGCGGAGCCACTACTCCTTCTAATAAGGTGTACAACATCATGATGGATGACTACTCTGAAACAGGCGGATATGTGGAAGATGCAGACTTAGGATTAGGTTGTGGGCTTCCAACGCAATTTGCAAAAATCCAGCAAGGTGATATCGTTATCGACCTAGGTTCAGGAGCCGGCAATGATTGTTTTGTGGCAAGACACGAAACAGGATCAGAAGGAAAAGTCATCGGAATAGACTTTACCCCAATCATGATTCAAAAAGCCCGAACCAATGCCGAAAAATTGGGATACCACAATGTAGAATTCAGGGAAGGGGATATTGACCATATGCCAGTGAATGAAAATTTAGCAGACGTCGTTGTGTCCAATTGTGTACTGAACCTAGTCCCTAACAAGAATAAGGTAATCAATGAAATTTTTAGGGTACTGAAACCAGGTGGCCACTTTAGTATTTCAGATATTGTGTTGGTGGGCAACTTGCCCGAAGCCCTGCGTGAAGATGCCGAAATGTATGCCGGATGCGTGGCGGGAGCCATCCAAAAAGAAAAATACCTTCAGTACATTAAAGATGCTGGATTTCAACACATTACCCTGCAAAAGGAAAAAGCCATTATCATTCCCGATGATCTCCTGTCTAAGTACCTATCTACACAAGAGATGGCCGATTTCAACAATGGTGAGACTGGAATTTTTAGTATCACCGTGTATGCCGAAAAGCCGGGAAAAAAATCAGAAAAACCTAAAATAAAGTTCGCTGATTTGCAGAACCAGGAAAGCGAGTGTGCGCCAAATTCAGGCTGTTGCTAAATCATAAAAACGAAAGAATAAAAATGAAAAATGCTATCGTTATTCTCTCAATCACAGCAGTGTTTTTTGCAGGTTGTTCACAAAAGGAACAAACGCAAACCGTAGAAACCAATCAATCGGAGAACCCTGCACAAGAGGCATCAAAATTAGTTACAAAATCAGGAAACACAAACGCCATGTACCCAGCATTGTCAACGTATATTAAATCGGTTATAACCAATATGGAAGCTATCCCTCAAGAACGTAAAGACCAATTGAAGAAAATTGCTTTGTTCGTGAAAACGAAAAAGCAGTCGAACGAGCCGGCAAACCTAACTTTTATCTGCACCCATAATAGCCGAAGAAGCCACATGAGTCAGATTTGGGCAACTACAGCAGCAGCCTATTATGGAATCGAAGATGGGATAAATACCTATTCAGGGGGTACGGAAGCGACAGCCTTCAATTCGCGTGCAGTAGCTGCCATTGAAAGAGCAGGTTTTAAAGTGGAGAATCCCGGTGGAGATAATCCTCGTTATCAGATAGCTTACACGGATAATGCCCCTTCTATGGAATGTTTCTCCAAAAAGTACGATGACCCCGGCAATGCTGATGAAAATTTTGCTGCGGTGATGACCTGCTCAGAAGCGGATAAAAATTGTCCTTTTATTCCGGGTGCTTCTCTCCGTGTTCCTATCCCTTATGTAGATCCTAAAGAATCTGACGGTTCAGATCAGGAAGCGGCTACTTATGATGAGCGTTGTAGGCAAATTGCTACAGAAATGTTTTACATCATGTCTCAGGCGAAGGCCTAAGTACAATGAAAAGACTTTTAAATGAAAAGACTTTTATTAGTTCTGATTCTTTTCAGCACGAGCATGCAATTGCAAGCTCAGTCTGTATTCGATGAAATGAATAATTGGGTAGGAGCTCAATTGGCAGAAAGCACGGGAATTGGTTCATACCTGTTTCTTTTTCTTGGCGGGGTGATGGCGAGTTTACTGCCTTGTGTCTATCCCGTCTATCCGCTAACGGTTAATTTTCTCAGAAATCGATCGAGTAAACTGGGGAAATTTGCCCATCCCTTGGCTTACTACTTCGGTTTAGCGGGGATTTACCTCTTGTTTGGCATCATTGCCTCGCTTACCGGTGGTGCCTTTAATGAAATTCTTCGTTTGCCTTTAGCAAACCTGAGTATCGGAATTTTGCTTTTCGTGATGGCACTTGCCACGGTTGACTACCTGCATTTGCCCTTGTTTGGTGGTCAAATTGATAGTGAGCACCAGGGCTTGGGGGGCACAATAGTGATGGGTGCGGGAGCAGGTTTACTTTCTTCTGCTTGTGTAGGGCCAATCGTAGTGAGTATTCTAATTGCTATTGCCTCTGGTGCTTCGGATATCACCTTTGGTCTTGCAGCAACTTCAGCTATAAAAATGATGCTTTTTGGTTTGGGGGTTGGCGTTCCTATTTTACTCTTAGGTGTTTTCGGTTTGGCATTGCCAAAAAGCGGCAGGTGGATGCTCTATGTGCAATGGATTTTCGCAGTTCTGATCGGCTACTTTGCTTACGGTTATCTGGTAAAAGGGATGAAGGGTCTTGGTCTTTCTGAAGACGTGGCATTTTACATTTTTCTTGGAGCTGTTCTCATATTCATAGCTGTATTTCAGCTCCAATCAAAGGAAAAATCTAAGCAGCGCAGAGTTTCGTTGGCGCTGTACAGTTTAGCGGGGGTCATCGGCTTTTTTATGATTGGTGCGAATATGATTCCTTCAGGAGCACAGATGGGCAGTTCCACCCAAACTACTATAGCAGGTACTTCTCAACCCAACATCGAGCAAAAAGGAGAACTGACTTGGTATTTAAACAAAAAAATCGCCTATCAAAAAGCTGCTGAAACAGGCAAGTTGGTTTTTGTAGATTTTCATGGCGATTGGTGTACCAACTGCAAGGCTTTTCAAAAGCAAACCCAGTCCAATAAAGCCTTAAACGCAGCACTGCAAAATGCGGTCTTGTACAAGGTTTATGATACCTCTGCTGAGTTTGAAAAATACCGAAATGATTCTCGTTTTCCTGAACTCAAAGTCGGATTACCTTTTTTCCTCATTACCGATGCCAAGGAAAATGTGATATACAAAACCTGGAGCTGCCAAGTAAAACAGGACAGATGGTTAAGTACTA
>CAZFQW010000316.1:0-4809 GCA_964521225.1 uncultured Roseobacteraceae bacterium | reverse complement strand
ACTTGAAATAGCTTCAAAATATCCTGTTAAAATAGTATTTATAAAATCGGAAGAATTCACATTTGGCAGAGCCTTAAACAAGGGTATTGAAGCTGCACAAGGAGAAATTATGATTTTTGCCAGTGCACATGTATACCCCGTGAACGAAAAATGGATTGAACACCTTGTTGCCCCTTTTGAAAATGAAAATACGGTGCTAAGCTACGGTAAACAAGTGGGCCACGAAACAATAACCCAATACGCAGAGCATCAGGTATTTAAAAAGTGGTTTCCCGATGAATCGCATTGGGCACAAGACCATCCCTTTTGTAATAATGCCAATGCTGCCATTCGAAAAAGCGAGTGGCAGCAGTTCCCCTACGATGAAAGTTTAACAGGCTTAGAGGATTTACATTGTGCAAATTATATGCTCGAAAAAGGGAAAAATATTGCCTATGTAGCAGAAGCTCCCATTGTACATATTCACGAAGAGCGGCCTTCGCAAACAAAGAACCGATACCGAAGAGAGGCAATTGCTTATAAGAAAATATTTCCTCAAGCTACTTTTAGTTTCTTCGATTTCCTACTACTTTTTATCTCCAACACCTTTGCCGACTATGCTCATGCAATTAAAGATGGCGTATTCCTAAAAAATTTAATCCGTATTCCGAGGTTTCGTTACATGCAATTTGGAGGTACCTACCAAGGCTATAAACACCGTGGCGATGTTACCCAAACTTTGAAAAAACGGTTTTATTATCCTAATAAAATTCGATAGGTAAGGGAGTTCTGTATTAAAAACAGATATTGTTTATTATTTCTAAATTCTGTATTCTAATAAAGTATAGGTTAACAATCATTACATGCTAATGACTCGTGCATGCCGTTTCACTAGTTCAATTTTTTCTCGCAGGCCTTTTCTATCTTCGTCTAAAATGGTGATGTGCCCCATTTTTCTGAAAGGTTTGGTAACTTTCTTACCGTATAAATGAACGTATACACCCTCAATTTCCATGATGTCGTAAATTCCTTCGTACTTAGCAATTCCTGTATGGAACTCTTCACCTAATAAATTTACCATTGCAGAAGCCCCTCTTAAACGGGTATCGCCCAAAGGCAAATTCAAAATAGCTCTCCAAAGCTGAGTGTACTGCGAAGTGTAGTTGCCTTCAATCGTTTGGTGACCACTATTATGAGGGCGAGGGGCTATTTCGTTTACCAAAACATTCCCCGATTTTGTAATGAATATTTCTACAGCGAGTAACCCTACCATTTCGAGTTCTTCAATAAGTGCTTTGGCAATTTGTATAGCTTCCTTTTCTTTTTCGAGCGGAATAGCTGCTGGCGCGATTAAATAATCGACTAAGTTTTGCTCGTGGTACACCAACTCCACAGGAGGAAATACGCTCACCTCTCCACTTGGCGAACGTGCCAATATTATTGAAATTTCTTTATCAATATCTACCAATCGTTCTAATAAACTAGGCTCATCGAATCCATTGTGTAAATCTTTGAGTGTTTCAAGTTTTACGACTCCTCTGCCATCGTAGCCTCCTCTTCCCAATTTTTGAAAAGCAGGAAGGAAATCTTGATGGGCAATGAGTGCTTCTTTATTATTAATTAATATAAAGTCAGAAGTGGGAATGCCGTGTTCTCTGTAAAACAGTTTTTGCAAGCGTTTGTCTTGAATAAGCTTAATAACCGAAGGCTGAGGGTAAACTTTTACGCCTACTTTCTCCAATTCTTCTAGGGCATCGGCATTTACAGCTTCAATTTCGATGGTAATCAAATCTAAATCTTTCCCAAAGTTGAAAACAGTATTATAATCGAGCAGGCTACCATTCATAAACTCAGCGGCTAAATGGCTGCAAGGCGCATGGGGGTCGCCATCTAAAATGCGTACATTTAAATTATAATCCATGCCTGTTTGTAACAGCATTCTTCCAAGCTGTCCTCCTCCCAAAATACCCAACTTCATATCGCTATAAAACGCCTTCATAATATCTTTCTAATTTTTGATTAAATTACTCTGATAGAGAATATATCCTCTATTAGTAACTATTCAGCACCTATTTATTCTCCTGATTCAACTTCTCGAAAGTTAAGCGTTATTACCATTTTACGGTAAATGATGAAGTGTTTGTGCTAAAAACTAATCATCTTTTAAAAATTAAACTTTCGAGAAGTTAGTTGTTACACAGCACTAGCATCTTGAAATAAAGTGCTGAATAGTTACCTCTCTTATTTTAAGTCGAAGCCAATATCTTTTCTGAAATACCCCTTTTCAAAATGGATTTTTCCCAATCGTTCGTAGGCAGTTTTTAATGCTTGCTCCATGTTTTCGCCAAAGCCTGTAATGGCAAGAACTCGCCCGCCGCTTGTTACAACTTTATCATTCTCTACTTTAGTCCCTGCATGGAACACCAAAGAATTTTCATTTTCTTGGTTTAAGCCAGAAATTTCCTTTCCGTTTTCATAAGTTTCGGGGTAACCTCCAGAAGCGAGCACTACAGTAGTAGCAAACCTTTCATCTATTTTTAAGGCTACTTCGTTTAGCTTTTCCTTTGCTAACAAATCGAATATTTCAAGGAGGTCGTTTTCTATTTTAGGGATTACTACCTGGGTTTCAGGGTCTCCCATTCTTACGTTATATTCAATTACATAAGGCTCGTCGGCTACATTCATTAGCCCACAATATACAAATCCTTTGTAGTCGATTTTCTCTTTCTGAAAGCCTGAAATAGTGGGTTTAATCACCTTTTCTTCTACCTTTTTCAAGAACTCTTTAGAGGCAAAAGGTACTGGCGAAACTGCGCCCATGCCTCCGGTATTTAAACCTTCGTCGTTCTCTCCTACTCTTTTATAATCTTTTGCAGGAGGAAGTACGAGGTAGTTTTTACCATCGGTTAATACAAATACGGAAAGTTCTATTCCTTTTAAAAACTGTTCTATGAGTACTTGGCTACTCGCATCGCCGAACTTTCCTTCGACCATTTCTTTGAACGATGCCTTTGCCTCTTCTATATCTGAGGTGATGATAACCCCTTTGCCTGCTGCTAAGCCATCTGCTTTTAGTACATAAGGGGCTGTTTGTGTTTCGAGGTAGCTGAGCCCTGCTTCTAAATTTTCTTTAGAAAAGGTTGCTGCTGCTCCCGTTGGGATCCCATGGCGAAGCATGAAAGCTTTTGAAAAATCTTTGCTCCCTTCTAACCTTGCCCCTAACTGGCTAGGACCAATGAGTGCAATATGCTTTAGGTCGTCTCTTTTCTTAAAGTAGTCGAAAATACCTTCAACCAGAGGGGCTTCTGGGCCTACTACTACCATTCCAATTTTTTTTGAAAGGCAGCTTTCTGCTATTTTTTCAAAATCGGTAATACCAATGGGTAGGTTCTCTCCTAGCGAAGTAGTTCCTGCATTTCCGGGTGCAATAAATAGTTGATTCAAAAGGGGGCTTTGTGCGATTTTCCAAGCGAGTGTATGCTCTCTGCCACCACTGCCAATAATTAGTACATTCATTCTGAGTACAGTTATAATCAAAAAAGTTTTGGCAAATATATACCAAAACTTTTTTGATAGAATGATGATTTTAGCTTGGTAGCCTAAAACTTGGGAACTCTATATGATTGCAATTAAAACTACAACGCTACTTCCGACAAGAATTTAATCCGCATAAGCCTTAACTCCTCTTCGGTGTATTCGTCTTCGCCAAGTTCTTCGAGGGCATCTTCAATGCTATCAGACTCTGCGCTCATAAAATAATCGTAAATTTCTTCCTGCCGTTCGGGGTCTACGAGTTCGTCTAGGTAATATTCCAAATTGAGCTTTGTGCCAGAGTAACAAATGTTTTCAATTTCGGTGATTATGGCTGAATAACTCATCTTTTTTGCTTCGGCAATATCATCTAAATCAATTTTTCGATCAATTTGCTGAATAATAAAAATCTTGGTTTTTGAGCGATTTACTGACGATTTCACCACCACATCGGCTACGGTGGTAATGTCGTTTTCTTCTACATACTTTTTAATAAAGTCGATAAACGGTTTACCAAATTTTTTTACTTTACCCATTCCTACCCCGTTAATTTGAGCCAATTCTTGCTCGTTTCTTGGGTAAGAAGTTGCCATTTCTTCTAAGGAAGGTTCTTGGAAAATTACATAGGGGGGAAGCCCTTTTTGTTTAGCAACTTTTTTTCTGAGTTTGTGCAACAACTCTAATAGTTCTTCATCGAAAGCCTCGGTATTGGGTGGAGTATGGATAGAATTTTCCTCGTCTTCTTCCGCTTCTGCATGAGAGAAGTCGTGGTCGCGACTCAGTATAATAGAGTGAGGGTTTTCTAAAAAAGCCCTTCCTTCTTCTGTCATTTTGATGACTCTGATATCTTCTCCATCTTTTCTGAGCAGCTTGTGAATCATCGCCTGCCGAATGGTAGACTCCCAAAACACAATTTCATTCTCCTTTCCTTTCCCGTAAACTTTGAGTTGATCGTGGTTGTAACTTTCTATATATTCGGTAGTAGTCCCTGTAATTACATGTGCTAGGTGCTCTATTTCGAAACGCTCATCGGTTTGGTCAACTGCTTCTAACACTATCTCTAAATAATCCTTTCCTTCAAACTCCTCTCGCTTTTTTGTGCAATTGTCGCAAGCCCCACAATCTTCCTCCAAATACTCTCCGAAGTAATGCAAAAGCTGGCGAGGCCTACAAACCGACGACTTGGCATAGTAGGTCATTTCTCTGAGCAGCAGCCTTGCGTTATCGCGCTCGGTTACGGGCTTATCTTTGCTGAATTTTTCGAGCTTTTGGATGTCTTTAGGGCTATAAAACATCATA
>CAZFQW010000315.1:0-4813 GCA_964521225.1 uncultured Roseobacteraceae bacterium | reverse complement strand
ACTGGCTATAGGTTAACCTTGGGAGGGCTATTAAATATTGGAGCAGTTGGAGAATACCAACAACACCCAGGAGGGAATAGCGAAATTGTACTCGAAGGCAATGTAATCATTGCTGATGGAGGCACTTTTAATGTAGATATCAGCGCTGTTTATTTTGAGGGGGATAATCAGTTCTACACAGATAACAGTCTTCCGGGCGGTGAACAGGAGTTGGGCGATGTGGTTGTTTCTTCTGCCACCTCACTTAGTCTCCTTAGTAATGTTAAACTAAGAACCCTTGATATTCAGACTACACTTAATGCAAATAACAATGATATTTCTGTCATTGGAACGGGAACGATAGTCTGGGAAGATTTAGGTACGTTCATTCCGGGAGGACCAACGCAAACTGTAGGTTTAGTGGGTGCTGTTCCGGAAGTTTCTTTCGGAACGTTTCAGAACTTGTTTGTTACGGGTACTACCAATGCAATTGTAAACGAAGCAATTGTTGTAAATGGTGATTTGAGCATTGCTGCGGGAGGTACACTTACCACCTCAGATGATTTAGGAATGGGAGGCGATTTGATTAATAACGGAACTTTTACAGCTTTAGGGACTACTACTTTTTATAGCATATTCGACCAAACCATTTCTGGAACATCACCCACCTTTACCAATCTAGTAATTGACAAGCCCACCCCAAGTACCGACAATCTAATCCTAAGTACCAGCATCACCTTGGCGGCGGCTCCCACAGCAAGCATCACCTTTGCCGACGGGTATATGCTAGGTGAGGTTTTTGTTACAGACGTAAATAATACAACCTTTAATGTGCCTAATCCGAACGATAGCCATCTTGATGGAAAGATGTTTATTACTTTTTCGGGGGCAGGAACAGCTACCTTGCCCCTCGGCGATGGAACGGTGTATGCCCCTATTCAAATTGATGGGGTGGGAGGCGAAGGCTATGCGCTTCAGTATTTCGGTGTAGGAGCAGCAGACCAAACGCCTGATGGAAGTACAGTAGATGTAGTAGCCCCCAACGAATATTGGGACGTGCAAAGCGTTGGCGGTCCATATACCACCAATGTAACCCTCCTTTGGGACGATGCATGGAGAGAAAGTTACATTGATGTCCCCGCTGATTTGCGAGTAGCTTCTTTTGGTGGAGGTAATTGGTCTGATGTAACTACGGCAGGTTCTACAGGGGAT
This sequence comes from uncultured Roseobacteraceae bacterium, assembly GCA_964521225.1. Classification (GTDB taxonomy): domain Bacteria; phylum Bacteroidota; class Bacteroidia; order Cytophagales; family Flammeovirgaceae; genus CAYUJH01. The sequence goes on along the minus strand of CAZFQW010000315.1, from coordinate 3,622 downwards.
AATGTAAGCGGTTCGGTTAATAGTAGTGCTTTCTCCATTAATAATTTAGTGCCAGTAGAAGTTACTTTTGGCAACGTAGTAGGTGGGGGGAATACGTTTGCGCCAGTGCCTGCATTAAATCTCACCACCACCTTCCCAACGCCCTATGCTACTACCATTACCCCCCTTGACAATATCGTCCTCGATTTTAGCGACGATGTAGATGGGGCTACCGTAACGGCAAGTACCGTGGTAATTAAAGGAGACAGAAAAGGAGTTTATGCCTTTGCACCTACGGTTACGGGAACGCAACTGACGTTAAATCCTTCAGTATCTTTTAGGGATGGAGAAAATATTACCGTAACCCTCACCGAGGGGGTAACCTCAACAGTGGGTACAGGTGCAAAACCACTCACCGGCGGATTTGCTTTGCAATTTACGGTAAAGCCTAACCCTGCAAGCCCGGGTGCCTTTGGCAACAATGCCGTTTTAAAAACTGTATCCGATGGTTTGGACTTACCCAATCAAGTAAGTATGTACAACTTTGCTCCGGGAGCAGATGTTGATGTTTTTGTAAAAGAAAATCTTGCAAACGGTGCAACGCAAGATTTTTTCACTTTTACTAATACTGGGGGTACTTTAGGTGCAATCAATCGCTTTGGTCCTGATAATCCACTCCGAGGAAAATTTGCCAATATCAACAACGCAGGCGGGGCAGAACTCATCGTAAACATAGGGGCTGAACTTCGTCAGTATGCCGATGTAGGTGGAACAAACACGCCTACTCAGCTCATTGCCAATGTAGGGGGGGCTATGAACGATGCCTTGGAAGTTGCCGATATGGATAATGATGGTTGGGAAGACATCATTGTTGTGGTAGCACCTACGGACGAAATTCGCATTTTCTATAACGATGGCACAGGAGGCTTTAACCTTGCTCCCGATATGTTGGCTTTTTCTACCAGTAGCACTTCCGATGTATTGCAACTAGCAGCAACCGACTACGACCTCGACGGCGATTTAGACCTCATTGCCATGGTAGGCGACGAACGCATCCGAATTTACTATAATACGGGCTTGCGTTCTTTTTCAGCCCCTTCTGAATTGATAAACACTACCCCAAATTCAATGCGTGAGGGCACATTTTCTGTAGCAGATTATACTGGCGATGGGCTGCCTGATGTTACCTATGGAACGAGCAATGCGGCTGATCGCCTTTTCTTATCCACCAACACTACCACAGCTCCAAACACCTTTTCAGCACCTTCAAATAGTAATCTATCTACGGATGTACTCACTACCGTCAATACGGTATTGCCCATCGACTGGAACGGTGATGGAGTATTAGAAATGGCAGTAGCAAGTAATAACGGATTAGCTAGCGAAGTGCTTATCAAAGAAGGAAGCACCTTCGCCACCAACCAAGTGGTATATAGTAACCCAAGCAACACCGCCCCAATATTTATAGCTTCGGACGATTTTGACAACGATTTTGATGTGGATTTAGTAGCCACTTTACAGGGAACTAGCGAACTGATTTGGCTGGAGAATTCGCCAATTCCTGCCTTCACCTTCGATAACGGTGGCGGTGATAACCTTTGGTCAAACACTGCAAACTGGGTAGGAGGAATACTTCCCACCGCTGGCGATGAAGTGGTCATTGCTGCCGATGCAGTACTAGATATTGCCGCAACCACAGTCGGCAACCTCACCATTGATGCTACATACACCTTAGACCTCAGTGGGAATAATATCACTGTAAACGATATGACCATTGATGGAATGCTGGATGTTTCCACAGGCACACCAATATTAACGGTGAGTGGAGAATACACCCAAAATGGCGGATTTATAGGAAATAATTCAACAGTTCGCTTAACAGGCACACCAAATTTCTCAGGCTCGTCGATAGACCCTATACAATTCGATAATTTGACCATTACCGCAACGGGAGATGTGAATGCTGCTGCGTCTATTGATTTAAGTGGAGATTTTACCATTGAGGCAGGGGGTAACTACGAGTTGACCAGTTCTACCGTAAGTATCTTTGTTGAAGGCGATTGGAGCAACAATGGTACGTTTGCGCCAAATCTTGGAACGGTACATTTTGACGGAACAACAGACCAATCCATTTTTAACAATGAGTATTTCTACAACCTCACCATCAATAAACCCTCGGGCGCTGTGGATATCAATACACCAATGGCAAATGTAACCGTTGAGGGTACGCTCGACTTACAAAGTGGAAATGTGATTACTTCGCCTTCTTATCTTCTTACATTATCGCCAACCGCAGCAGTTTTGGGAGGTAGCGCAACAAGTTATGTAGAAGGGCCTATAGCTTATAAAGGGATTACAGATATAACCCTTCCTACAGGAAGGTCAGGAAAATACGCTACGGTTACCTTGGAAAATATTTCAACGACATCTATCATTACGGCAGAATATATTCCGGGTATTCCTACTGTGAATTCCTTGGGAGGAATAGAACTGATAACCAGCAGCGAATACTGGGAAATTTACCACAATGGAACAGCCGTAACCGCAGACATCACTCTCAATTACAACGAAGACAATCCGCCAGAAAGTTATGTGTCGGATCCAGCCAACCTCGCTATAGCCAAAAACGACGGTGCTAATAATTGGGCTGGATTAGCTTCTACAGCAACTGGAACGCCAAATGGTACCGTTACTTCTACAGAGGTAGCATTAACCACAACTGGGACAGCGGCACAATATACTATAGGCAATGCAGCAGGCGGGGGGAATACTTTCGCTCCACCATCTCCTTCAGACCTCTACGTAACCACCACAGGCGCAGGGGCAGTCGATGGCTCCGATTGGGACAACGCCCTCGCAGGGCTGCAAGCCGCACTCAATGTAGCCGTACCCGGCAGTCGAATTTTCGTTGCCGCAGGGACTTACCTACCTTCCATAGCCTTCGATTTTGACGGGCTATCAGGAGCTGTTCCCAGGGAGCGCACCTTCCAAATTCCTGATGGGGTAGAAGTGTATGGAGGCTTTATAGGCGACCAAGCCACCGAATTCCCTGTAACTCCTGCCATTCTCAATGCAAGAGATTTTATAGTGAATGAAACGGTTCTCAGTGGTGATTTGGGTACACCCGGCCCTGGCGATAACGCATTTCACGTAGTGTACATAAAAGACGCTACCAACGGAGCAGTATTAGATGGTTTTACGATAGAGGCAGGAAATGCAGACGGAAGTGCTCCGAACAATGTAGGAGCAGGCATTTATAACGATGGTAGCTTGAGCATTTCTAACCCCAAATTTCGCAACTTATTTATTACAGTAAATTTTGCTACCGATGGAGGGGGAGGTTTCTTTAGCCGTGCAAACAATGGAACGAGCAATCCTACCTTTATCAATGTATTTTTTCAAGATAACGGAGTTACGGCAAATCCTTCGCGAGGAGGGGCAGCTGGAATTACAGCCGATGGCGGCGGGATTTCCGATGCCGTGTTTGTGAACTGTTTATTCGACCAAAACAATGCCTTTACTGCGGGCGGAGGATTGTACGTTTCGGCAAATGCTTCCTCGGTAAGTTTGGAGCTCATTAACGCTACCTTTACGGAAAACGCCGCCAATACTGCGGCAGCACTCGATTTCTTCACTTTTAGTG
>CAZFQW010000314.1:0-4817 GCA_964521225.1 uncultured Roseobacteraceae bacterium | reverse complement strand
TCTAAAGCTGCTAAATCATTGTAAGGAATTAGCTCGAAACCGGGTGTATACGGCCCATAGTTTTCAAAGCTATCGGGGTCGGTAGAAGAAGAAACCGCCGCTATGGTACGTCCCCAGAAATTGCCATTGGCAAAAAGTATTTTTGCTTGGTTTTTTTTAACACCTTTTACTTCGTATGCCCATTTACGGCAAAGTTTAATGGCTGTTTCGCCACCTTCAACGCCTGTGTTCATTGGTAGTACGCGATCGTAACCAAAAAAATTAGTTATAAATTTTTCGTATACGCCAAGAACATTGTTATAAAAAGCTCTTGAAGTAAGGGTTAATGTGTTTGCTTGTTCGGTAAGTGCATTGATAATTCTTGGATGGCAATGCCCTTGGTTTACTGCCGAGTAGGCAGAAAGAAAGTCGTAGTATTCAGCTCCTTCAACATCCCAAACGTTCACTCCTTCGCCTTTGGCAATCACAATTTCTAGTGGATGATAATTGTGTGCACCGTAGCGGTCTTCCATTTCAATTAACTGTTGCGAAGTCAATTCTAATGTGTTATTTTCCATAATCGACAAAAAATTAAGATAAATAATATGCTTGAAACGAAACGTTTAAAAGCCTCTCTTTTCGCTTGCAAAAGTATCGATTTAAGTGAGCTTAACAAGCCGTAAATTGCCCTCTAGGAGTTCTGAGGGCTTTTTTTTGGGGCGAATATGAGTTTAAATTCGATAGGGCTAGTTTTTGGGGAGCAAAAAATACAACAATACTTTCATTCATAAGATAGTTTTACAGAGCAAATTTGTACAACACCTCCTACTGCTTTGTACACAAGTCGATTTTTTTTAACACTTGGTTGCTTTCAGTTTTTACCCAAAACTCTAGGTCTTTCATTTTATTTTGTAAGATACACCGTGAGCTTCCTATTTTCCTTTCTTTAATCTTCCTACAACATGAACAAGCCAAACGATTTTTAGTGTGGTTATTTTGAATCTTGTTTCTGAGCTTCTCGAATGAGAACTTTGCAGACTTAATTTTTTAACCTAACGGAATAAACAAAAACAAATGGAAGACACAACGACCGACCCAAAATTACTTGAGCAACTCGATAAGTTACAGCAAAAATACGAGGCAATGGGGCAAGATATTTCCTCTTATTTAGATGGTTTGCTGCATGCAAATTACCTCACCTATTGGGACTACGTACACCTCGATACTTTGCTAAGCCTTCAAAACCCTAAAACTGATTTTCCTGATGAGTCTATCTTCATTATGTACCATCAGATTACGGAATTGTACTTTAAAATGTCGCTGAACGAGTTAAAGCAAATAACGCAAAAACCACCTACGGCAAAGTTCTTCATTCAGCGTTTGACTCGCTGTAATCGCTATTTCCAGCAGCTTGTAAATTCATTTGAAATTATGGTAGATGGCATGGAAAAGGAACAGTTTTTAAAATTCAGAATGTCATTGCTTCCTTCAAGCGGGTTTCAGTCGGTGCAGTACCGCATGATCGAAATGTATGCAGCCCCTCTCGAAAACCTTTTGGTAGCAGAAAAGCGAGATGAAGATTTGAAAGGGAAATCTGCTGCTGAACTGATGCACGACATTTATTGGAAAAATGGGGCAACGGAACTTTCAACCGGAAAGAAAACACTCACGCTTAAAATGTTTGAGAATAAATACAAGGAAACTCTTAAGCGGTTGGCTACCAAAATGGAAGAAATTAACCTTTTAAAAACGTTTGAAAAACATTTGAAAGGTAGCGAAGAAGAAGAAAAAGTAGTACAAACCATGCGAACATTTGATCAGTTAGTAAATGTAAACTGGCCATTGGCGCACTTTAAATCGGCAGTTCGTTACTTACAAAGAGATCCTGAAGTAATTTTGGCTACGGGCGGAACTAACTGGCAAAAATATCTTCCTCCTCGCTTTCAAAAACGCATTTTCTTTCTAACTCTTTGGAGCGAAGAGGAAAAAGAAAATTGGGGTAAGAGTTACATTAAAGGAATTTTGGAGGAAAACATCAATCATTCTAAATAGCGTTTGGTGAGTCCGTGGTAAGCTTCAATTCTTCTATCGCGCAAGAAAGGCCAAATTCTGCGTACTTCTTCGGAACGACTGAGGCTTACTTGGGCTACTCCCGTAAATGCTACATCTTGCGGGGCTTGTAGTAGTATTTCCCCTTGTGGACCGCAAATAAAACTATCTCCCCAAAAAGGAATTCCCTTTGTAACACCAGAAGGGTCAGCCTCAAAACCAGTTCGGTTTACACTTACCAACGGAAGCCCATTTGCCACAGCATGCCCTCTTTGCACCAGCTTCCATGCTTCATTTTGGCGTAGTTGCTCTTCCTTTGGTTCGGCGGCATCCCAGCCAATGGCAGTTGGATAAATTAAAATATCAGCACCTTTTAACGCCATTAACCGAGCAGCTTCCGGATACCATTGGTCCCAACAAACTAACACCCCCAACTTTCCGACAGAAGTTTGAATAGGCTCAAAACCTAAATCGCCAGGAGTGAAATAAAATTTTTCATAGTAGGCAGGGTCATCGGGGATATGCATTTTTCTGTATTTCCCAGCAGTAGAACCATCTTTTTCGAAAACTACGGCGGTGTTGTGGTACAAACCCGCCGCCCTTCTTTCAAATAAAGAAGTTACTAAGACCACATTGTTTTCTTTGGCTACTTTGCTAAATAGTTCTGTATCTTCTCCGGGGATAGGCTTTGCTAAATCGAATACTTCGGTGTTTTCCGTTTGGCAAAAGTAGGGGGAAGTGTGCAGCTCTTGCAATATTACTAATTCTGCTCCTTGTTGCTTGCAAGCTTTTATGGCTTCAATGCTTGTTGCAATGCTAACCTCTCTGTCCGACGAACATGCTTGCTGAACAATCCCAACTTTAACTATATTCTCTTTCATTTCTTTTGTAGTGTCAACGTTCTTTCACGAACAAAGATGACCGTGAACGGACAATTTTAAATTATTTTATTTTATAAGATATTGATAATCAGTATTATAAAAAGATGGTACGGTATTGCTATACAAAATAATGTATTTTCATCGACTAATACTTTCTTTGACTTTGCCAAAACTTTTTAATGAAATATAACTAACTGGTTATCAGTATATATAAAATTGGCTTAGGCAAAGTTATAATAATATTTTGCAGACCTAAATCAATTACTTACTATGATTCAACTAAAAGACGTTGATAAGTATTGCAAATCTAAATTTCAAAAAACCTTTATTTTAAAAGGTATTGACCTTGAAATTAACGAAGGCGAATTTGTAACAATTATGGGCCCTAGTGGCGCGGGTAAATCGACCTTACTCAACATCATTGGTTTACTCGACGAACCCAACGAAGGGGAGTACTTTCTGCTCGACCAACCTGCCCACAAGCTTTCTGAAAGAAGAAAAGGGGACTTCCACAAAGCGTACATTGGGTTTGTATTCCAAGCCTACCACCTAATTGACGAACTCACTGTGTACGAAAATATTGAAATGCCGCTGCTTTATAGAAAGGTTTCGGGTAAGGAACGTAAAAGTCTGGTAGCCGAAATGCTAGATAGATTCAATATCGTAGCAAAAAAAGACTTATTCCCAGAACAACTTTCTGGTGGACAGCAACAAATTGTAGGGGTTGCCAGAGCGATCATTGGCAAGCCAAAGTTGCTGTTAGCCGATGAGCCTACAGGAAACTTACACTCGAAACAAGGGGAGGAAATTATGGAACTTTTCCAAAAACTTAATGAAGAAGGAATGACCATCATTCAGGTAACGCACTCAGAAAAAAATGCACAGTATGGCTCAAGAATTATCAAAGTTGAAGATGGAGCCATAAAAAGCGACGAAAAAACAAGATAGCTGCTTAGTTCTGAGTTGAACTGCTGATATCGTTCATATTTTCAATTGTAAGGACTTGTTCTAATTTAATTTGAGAAAAAGCATCTCATTTTCAGATAGTTATCTCATATTAAATACAAGTTAATTTTGTTTGAGTAATTATAACTATTAACATAAGTTCTAAGAAGAAATTAAGAATCATTTGTTTGTTGAAGTAAAGTGCTCGAAATGAGTATTTTATTAATTCGTTGTTTAAAATTGGATATTTACTTATGAAGACCATTATGAAAAAATTAATATTATCAAGTTTATTAGTAGTATTCTCTTTCGCTGCTTTTGCGCAAGAAGAAATTTCGGCAAAGTTCGATTACTCGGGGGTGAAAGAATTAAGGGTAAAAGGGAAATTTGCCCGTGTAGTTATAGAAGGAGCGTTGTCCGATAAATTAACAGGCACTGCACAAATTAGCGGTGATATAGATGAATACGATTACGAAATTGTACAAGAACAGGATGGCGATAGGCTCTATATCGAAATTAAAGATGGCCGCCGCCGTTGGAGTTGGAAAAATCGTATAAGGGCTGAAATTCGCTTAAAAGTTCCTAAGGGAATTGATGTAACAGTCGATAACTCTTCTGGAAGTGTAGAAGCGACTAACTTAGAAGGCAAAGAAATTCGTTTAGAGGCTGCTTCGGGAAGCATTGATGTTAGGAACATCCAAGCAACAGATGCTCGCTTACAAAGTGCTTCGGGAAGCGTTGAAGCTGATGGTTTAACTGCCGACTTTTTGGATGTAAAAAGTGGTTCTGGCAGGGTGAGTTTAAGAGATGTGGAAGGGGATATTAAGGGTACTTCTGGTTCGGGCAGAGTTGAAGTAGTTCGAGTGAAAGGAATATTAGATTTAAAATCTGGTTCGGGAAGCCTACAAGGGGAAAGAGTAACTTTAACGGGCGATTCTAACTTTCGCTCAGGTTCTGGCTCGG
>CAZFQW010000313.1:0-4833 GCA_964521225.1 uncultured Roseobacteraceae bacterium | reverse complement strand
TGGCTATGTACTCTGCACAACTGGCACCTACTGCTCCGGCACCTACTACCGTTACTTTCATAAAATTATTAAATTATGTGTTCGAATGAATAATTTTAGCTCAGTTGCTAATATACTAAAGGGAAGGCGGTTTTTAGTTTTTAGCCTTGAGTTTTTGTGATCAGTAGTTAGTGAATAGCAGACAATGGTTAGTCTCTAGAAGAAATTAAGTTTGTAACAATCTTTATTCGCCATTCACTTGTTCTCTCATTCAGTTACTCACTCCTTCAATCTCTCCTTTTCTAAATCGTTATTAGTTTTTTTTTCTAATTTCGTATTTGTGACTATATGGCAGAGCCATATAAACACGCAAGACTTTTGTAAAAGTTGTATTTACTTTTCAACTTAATATTCTCAAACTATGAATTTCGGACAAGAATTTAGAAAATATGCCGTGCACCATCAGGGCATTAGTGGAAACACATTCGATAGCTATGTAGGTGACATTACAAATCTTACCCCCAATATTATCGAGGAAAGACAAATGAATATTGCTATAATGGACGTTTTTTCACGTTTAATGCGCGATAGAATCATTTTCTTAGGCACAGGCATCGACGAGCAAGTTGCCAATATTGTAGTCGCTCAATTATTATTCTTAGAGTCGGTAGATGCTAAGAAAGATGTTCTTATTTATGTGAACAGCCCGGGCGGCTCAGTATATGCAGGCTTAGGCATTTATGACACTATGCAGTATATCAACCCCGATGTGGCTACTATTTGTACAGGAATGGCAGCTTCTATGGGAGCTGTTTTATTAACCGCCGGCACAGCGGGCAAACGCTCTTGCTTACCTCATGGCCGTGTGATGATCCACCAACCATTAGGGGGCGCACAAGGGCAGGCTTCTGACTTAGAGATTACTGTAAAACAAGTTCAGTTATTAAAGAAAGAACTTTATGAAATTCTTGCACAGCACAGCGGGCAAGATTACGACAAAATTTGGGCAGACTCTGACCGTGACTATTGGATGAAAGCTAGTGAAGCAAAAGAATATGGTCTAATCGATGAAGTCTTAGAAAAAAGAAAGTAAATTTTAACCAATACAATCCCCTTTTCATGTCAGAAATAATATGCTCTTTCTGTGGTGCTCCTAAAAGCCGTGTAGAACTGATGGTATCAGGTATAGAGGGCCATATATGCAATAATTGCATTGAGCAAACAAACCATATTTTACAGGAAGAACAAAAACCAAAGAAACGTAAAAAGCCGCGATTTAAACTCGCAAAGCCTGTTGAAATTAAGATGCACTTAGACGAGTATGTTATTGGCCAAGACAAAGCTAAAAAAGTACTTTCAGTGGCGGTGTACAATCACTATAAACGATTAATGCAAAAAGAAACCCGCGACGATGTTCAGATTGAAAAATCGAATATTATTATGGTAGGTGAAACCGGTACAGGTAAAACACTTTTAGCAAAAACTATTGCCAAAATTTTACAAGTCCCTTTTTGTATTGCCGATGCCACTGTAATTACCGAGGCAGGTTATGTGGGTGAAGATGTTGAAACGATTTTAACTCGTTTGTTACAAGCTGCCGACTACAATGTAGAAGCAGCCGAAATGGGGATTGTTTTTATTGATGAAATAGATAAGGTTGCCCGTAAGTCTGATAATCCCTCAATCACTCGCGATGTAAGCGGTGAAGGAGTGCAACAAGCAATGCTTAAATTATTGGAAGGAACGATAGTGAACGTGCCCCCACAAGGTGGCAGGAAACACCCCGACCAAAAAATGATTGCGGTCAACACAGAGAATATTTTATTTATCTGTGGTGGGGCATTTAGCGGAATTCAAGATACAATTGCTTCGCGTCTTAATACACAGCCTATTGGTTTTTCTAGGAAGGTAAACAACCTAGCGCAGATGCCAAAAGAAGCTTTATTGAAGTACGTAAACTCTCAAGATATTAAAAATTTCGGGCTAATTCCTGAGCTAATTGGTCGCCTACCCGTAATCACACATCTTGAAGCTTTAGATGCAAGCGCACTCCGACGCATTTTAATAGAACCAAAAAATGCGCTCACTAAACAATATAAAAAGCTCTTCCAAATGGAAGAAATAGAACTTTCATTTGCCGATGAAGCTATTGAATTTATTGTTGAAAAAGCACTTGAATACACGCTAGGCGCAAGAGGGCTACGCTCAATTTGCGAGGCTATTATGCTAGAGGCAATGTTCCAATTCCCTTCCGAAGAAGGTATAAAAGAATTAGTTATCGACAGGAACTTCGCCGAGGAGCAGTTCAGTAAATCTGCCGAGGTGCAAAAGCTGAAGGTGGCATAAATTTCCTTCGGTAATCATAGAAAAAATAAAGGCCTCACGTTTTGTGGGGCTTTTTTGCTGTAACTTTTTTAAAAATGACAAAAAAATAGAGGGGTAGTTAATGTGTTTTCATAGGAAATACTATTTTTTTTGAGAACTTCAATATTTCTATTCTAAGAACCTATGCCTATTTCGGCATAGACCTAGTGTACTAATGCCAGTAGATTATTATACAAAACTAAATAGTTTAAGATGGCAAAAAAAAACACACTCTTCTCAAAATCCGAGTTTGCAATATCAACCCTTTTTCAGGAGAACCAAACTTTCGACTTTAAAGGAATTACTTACAAAGTATTGAAATCAGGCAAGCCTACTATACAAAAAGGTGAATGTAAAACCGATGCATACGTACTAGCGGGGTCGAGTAATGCACCAAAACTAGAATTAAAAATATCTATTAAACAGAGTAATGCAGATTTTTTGGAAAACAAAATGACCTTGGATAGAGCTAAGCAAATCTTTGGAAAATACGCCTCTGAAATTATCAGAAATTCAATAGCTAAAATCAAAAAACAATTTAAAGAAGATTATCTAGTGCTATTCAAACAATACAAAAAAACAGAACAAAAAACTTTAAAAATTGGGTGGAAATTTGAGTTGATGAACAAAAAAAGCGGTGATAAATCTGATAAACTCTTGCTAACACAAAAACAACTATTAGATGTTTATGCTGGAACTAACTTACCAAAAGATAAAAAAGATGCTACTGTTGGTAATGATACAATACTAAACTCTGGCATCGCAAATTATATTTTAATAGTAGATAAAGATAAGGATTATACAATTAATGAAGTTCTGAATCTTCTTATACCAATAGAAGAATTCATTAAAGATAAAGAGATATATTTCGCTTGTAAGGCTATAAATTTCAGGCTTTTAAAAGATAAATGGGATGGAAACAGACCGCTAGCAGTATATGTTGAGTGGAGTGAAGAAGAATCCACAATTAATTCAGAAATCATTTTTGATAACCCATTAGAAGTTCATGCAAATGAAATAGGATTAAAAATACGTCAAATATTAATTTCTAAAGGAATTAGTATTGACAATTTTAATGAGCTTAAAAAATTTCTAAGGGATACTAACTATTTAGAATAAAATCGCTAAATTGTCATAAAATGACAAGTCATATGATTTCAACTTTTGGCGAATATATAAGAGCACTCAGAAAAAAAGAAGGGCTAACATTAACGCAATTAGCTGCAAAACTGGAACTTGATTCAGCTAATCTAAGTAAAATTGAGAATAATAAAAGGTTGTTTGATTCTAATAAGCTCGTTGCCCTAGCCGATATTTTCCAACTAGACATTAAAGAATTAGAGAACGAATTTATCTCTGATCAATTGGGCAAAAAAATGTATGAGCTAAACTGTTCAAAAGAGTTGATTGAACTTGCTGAAGAAAAAGCAAATTATAGACGAAATTTAGATAAAAAATGAATATTGTATCATTTTTCGCAGGGGCAGGAGGACTAGACTTAGGTTTCCAAAAAGTTGGCTACAATGTTATTTGGGCAAACGAGTATGATAGAGAAATTTGGGAGACGTACGAAAAAAATCATCCTTATACTATACTCGATAAAAGAAGTATTGTTGACATCCATGAAAATGAAGTACCTGAATGCGATGGTATCATAGGAGGTCCTCCTTGCCAAAGTTGGAGTGAAGCAGGGGCATTAAGAGGAATAGAGGATAAAAGAGGCCAGCTATTTTTCGATTTCATTAGAATCCTTAAAGCCAAGCAACCTAAATTCTTTCTTGCTGAAAATGTAAGTGGGATGCTTCTTCCTCGCCATAAAAAAGCATTAGAAAATATTAAAAAAATGTTTGTAGAGTCGGGTTATGAGCTGTCTTTCAAATTACTTAATGCCTCTGATTTTAATGTGCCTCAAGACCGAAAGAGGGTTTTCTTTATTGGTATTAGAACAGATTTAAACATCAAATTTCAATTCCCATCTATAACATTTGCTAAAATTAATTTGGGAGATACCATTAGCGATTTACATGAAAGCGTTATCCCCGCCCTAGAAAAAAATATATCTAATGGTGAAAATTGTTTAGTGCCTAACCATGAGTACATGATTGGGGGTTTCTCAACAATTTTTATGTCGAGAAATAGAGTAAGGAATTGGGACGAGCCATCATTCACAATTCAAGCTGGAGGAAGACATGCTCCCTTGCATCCACAAGCTCCAAAAATGCTCTTTGTTGAGCAAAACAAAAGAATTTTTGTGCCTAAGAAAGAGGATTTATACAGAAGACTTAGTGTCAGAGAATGTGCTCGAATACAAACCTTTCCTGATGACTTTATTTTCTATTATAAAAAAGTAGCTGCCGGTTATAAAATGATAGGTAATGCAGTTCCCGTTAACTTAGCGAAATTTTTAGCACAGCAAATCAAAATACAACTCTCAAAGACTCAAGTGGAAGGCTTAAATAAAAGCACCCAAGTTGAAGAAAAAAATAAATG
>CAZFQW010000312.1:0-4871 GCA_964521225.1 uncultured Roseobacteraceae bacterium | reverse complement strand
AAAAACATAAACTCTACTTTGAATTTGGTTGCATAAAAACGAAGGGAGGACATTTCTAAAAAAAAATATAGCGACTCAACTCACTATGAAGAAGATATTGACCCTTACAGTTTCGTGCTTTTGCCTGCTGTTAAGCAGCCAAGCTTTAAAAGCACAAGATAAGCCTACCCCAACGCCAAGGGTAGTGGGCGGGCAGGATACTCCAATCAGTGCCATTCCGTTTCAGGTGGCCATCATTTTTAACGGCTCTAACAGCGATTTAAATTGTGGGGGTGCTTTGCTAAGCGATCAATGGATAATTACCGCAGCACACTGCGTTTACGATTTTGACCAAGACCAAGTACAGACGGCTTCTACTTACCAAGTGGTGGCGGGCAGAACCCAGCTTTCTACTTTTGAGGGGGCAGTTGCGAGTATAGAAAACATCATCGTTCATGAGAATTATAGCCCATCAACCGAAGACAACGACATTGCACTCTTAAAGCTAAAAACGCCGATTAACTTAGAAGCAGTAGGGGCGAGTACCATTCAAATCCTTACCAAAGAAGAAGCCGCCGCAGGGGCGTTAGCAGAAGGGCAGTTAGTACGGGTAAGTGGTTGGGGTGCTACCAACCCCAGTGGGTTAAATACTGCGGATAATTTACAATCGACCAGGGTTCGTGTAGTGCCTAATAGCGTTGCCAATGCACCTGGGAGTTATAACGGTGCTATTACAGACGGAATGCTTGCCGCAGGAATTACCACTGGAGGCAAAGATGCTTGTAGTGGCGATAGTGGAGGGCCTCTTACCGTAGAACTTCCCGATGGTTCTCTCCGTTTGGCAGGAATTGTAAGTTGGGGAATTGGTTGCGCACAAGCAGAGTATCCCGGTATTTATACAAGAGTACCCTTTTATCAGTATTGGATTTACAGAAATTTCCCTGTAAAAGAAGGGCTCTTCATTAGCGAAGTGCAACCAACCAACAACGGGGCAGGCTTTGTGGAAATTTACAATGCAGGTGCAGGACATCTGATACAAAACCAGCTAGAGTTACATCTGCAAACGCAAGGAAATGCCGAAATCACAAAATTCAGTCTTAGCGTTAGCGACTCGCTACGTAACAAGGAAACTTATATTATCCCTCAGGATGATATTGCTGCGGTTGTTCAAAGAGCTACTATTCAGAGAGAAAAAAGCTTGGCAATTAGTAGCCAAACAATTGTAGGCTTATATCATGTAGAACAAAGGCGATATATTGATATTTACGGGGCAAACGATGCTTCTTCTTTTTGGTATAACAATGGAAACCAGTCGATTAATCGAAGAAAATTCGTTGCCAAAGGAAATTATGGGTTTTTCAGCAATACCAACTTTTTTGAGTGGGAACTGAAAGAGGCAAGCACCTTAGGAAGTCATCAGCAGGTATCGCCACAGAGCGATATTTGGTTGCAGTCTGTCATTGCCCCAAAGGCAGGGGAAATACTGAACCTTTGCGCTCCTGCCTTTGATGAGCTGAGCTTACTTGTTACCAATTCTGGGCGACAGCAAATTACAAACGTTGAAGTTTTGTTAACCCTACAAGGCAGCGAAACTACTACCGACACGCTACAATTAAGTTTTTCTGACGTACCCATTTCAGTAGGGCAAAACATAGTGATTGATGCACTAAGCCAGGGGACAAGCCTCCAACCCAACATCAACCAAAACTATGCGCTAACAGCTACCGTGCTGCGCGTAAACAATAACCCTGATGATGTTCCTTTGAACAATACGGCTTCCGTAGACTTTAAAACCTCGGAGGTATTTAATAACGCACTCACTTTTGTAATTAGAACCGATAATTTTGGCTCAGAAATTACTTGGCGTATTGAAAACGAAGCGGGAGAACTGGTTACTTCTGGCGGTAGCTACCCCGATGTTGAAGGAGGCCAGCTAGTGAGAGAAGCCGTTTGTTTGCCCAATGGTTGCTATCGCCTCAGGGTGATTGATAGCTTCGGAGATGGTATTTTTGGCAATAGTTTTTTCCGCTTAGAAGATGAAAACCTGAATATTTTACTTGAAGGAGATGGCAATTTCCAAGAAGAATCTATTGCTTCTTTTTGCGTACCCATTCCTTCGGTTGAAGCTGCTTTCTCAGTAATTAACCCTTCGGAAGAAGGAACGTGTGGCACCGATGGTTTTTTCATTCCTGCCGTTACCCTCCGAAACAACGGCTCGGAGGCACTCACCTCTGCGGTGATTCGCTACGGAACGGAAACCTTTACCGAAACTTTCATTTGGGAAGGTAACTTAAACAATGCACAAGAAACTACCGTGAACTTATCGGCATTTGCGCTTACCGAGGGGGTAGGTGCTTTTCCTTTTAAAGCCAAAGCCGAAAATTTTAATGGTTCAGGAGAGGATAAAACATTGAGTGATAATTCCGTTGAACTCAACTACAGAGTTGGCGAATCATTGCGCTTGCAACTGCAGCTCGACGATTTCCCCGAAGAAACTTTTTGGCTTGCTTTCGATGAAGCAGGTAATTTATTACAAGAAATTCCTTTCAGAGACTATGAGATTTTCGCAAAGGTAGATACCGCCATTTGTGTTTCTGCCGGTTGTAATTCGTTCCTCATTTTAGATTCTTTCGGCGATGGTATTACTAACGGAAGCTATTCAGTTACCACTGCCGAAGGAATTGTACTTGCCCAAGGAGATGGTAATTTTGAATCGAATGGCCCAGAGGGAAAAACTTTTGATAATTTTGAAGCCTGCCTTATTCCCGGACAACCAAGAAAATTAGAAGCCACCACAGTTTCCCCCTCAGAAATTCAGCTTAGTTGGGTTGACCGCTCGCTCTTTGAAACTGGCTATGAGGTGCAACGCTCTCCCGCCACTTCGCTCAATTGGGAAACCATTACCACTTTGGCAGAAAACGCTAATAATTTTAGAGATACTGATCTTACAGAAAATACAACTTACGCTTATAGAATAGTAGCAACCCGTAATTTGGGAAATCTTGCCTCCGACTCGGTTTTTGCCACCACCTTGCCCCTCCGCCCCGAAGCTCCTGGCAACTTATCTGTCGTGGAAGTAAAAGACAATCTTGTTGCTTTAAGTTGGATCGATAACTCAGACTCCGAAACAGCCTTCACCATTTGGCGCTCAGAGACTTCTCCCGACGAGGGTTTTACCCAAATTGCAGAAGTTAGTTCAAATACAACTCAATTTGGCGATACAGCCATTTTAGCCGAACAGACTTACCATTACAAAGTGCAGGCAATCGGTTTCAATCCTTCAGATTTTAGCAATACCGTTACGGCTACTACGCTCCCGCTAGCCCTAATTACGAACGAAGGGCAGCAGTTTTGGCAAATCTACCCAAACCCAAGTACCGATAAATTTTACCTATCACAAGCAAAGGATGCCCCTTTACCAGAAAACGAAATTCAAATTCAGATCATAGATTTACAAGGGAAAGTAATTACGAATCGAGTTCTTAGTAAGCGTGAAATCAGCCAAGGGGTAGTATTCGACCTTTCCTGTTTTTCAAAGGGAATTTATATCCTCAAATCAGAAAAAAGCTATCAGAAATTATTTTTGCGGTGATTTCATTGTAACTACTCAGGTCTAAAAATGCGTCATTCCAAAAATTCAGCAGCGCAGCAAAGAATTATTTGGAATCTGCCTGTAGGTGGTGGCACCGTGTCGCTAGCAAACAGACACTGACCGAGTCGCCGGAGCGAACAAGTTCAGGGTAACAGTTTAAGGACGCTGGATAGTTACATTTCATTTTAAGATTACCTCCTATGGAGATTTTTATACTTCAATCATTATAGCATAAAGCAGCATTACCCAAAGCCCCAACGGGGCTTCCAGCGGGGGCGTAAACCTTTGTAATAATAGCATCACATAAAAAAAGAACATTTAAAGAGGAATATCTTGAGTTTTTACAGAAATTCGGGGTAGCATACAACGATAAATATATTTTCGGTTCACTGATTTTGAGAGGTTATGCCGTATCATTATCGTTCCTAACTTACTAAGCGCATTACTATGGCAAAAATAAATTTATATAGCAACCAATTAATTGATATTACCATTAGCCGTTTAAGCCAACAATTGGTGGAAAACCACGGCGATTTTACAAATACTGTAATTTTAGGATTGCAGCCTAGAGGAGTATTTTTTGCAGAAAGAATACGAGAAAGACTAAAAGAATTAGAGGATGTAAATATCCCCATAGGCTATATAGACCCCACTTTTTACAGAGACGATTTCCGAAGAAAAGATAGCGGACCCCTAAAGCCCAACGCCACTAAAGTTCCTTTTGTCATTGAAGAAAAACGAGTGATTTTAGTAGACGATGTATTGTACACAGGCAGAACTGTCCGGGCGGCTATTAGTGCTATGTTGGCTTTTGGGCGGCCATCTACCGTAGAGTTACTCATTTTGGTTGATAGGAAATACAGCCGCCATCTGCCTATAGAACCGGACTATACGGGGCAATCGGTCAATACCATTCAATCGCAAAAGGTAATTGTAGAGTGGAAAGAACAGGGCTTTGAAGAAGATAACATTTGGTTGGTGAATCAGTAAGAAGTTTTATTTCAAACTGAGGTTATTGAAATAAAATGAAAGGTAGGAAAGGCTGAATTCACGAAATAAAATAGCTCCGCTGAAAGTAATAAAAAAACAGGGGGTTGGTCTGGTTCATTATTTCTTAAAAAAGAAGAATGTATCAAGAAAAAAATTACAGAACATGTACATTAGGAAATAAAGACTTGTTCTAATTTAATTTGAGAAATAGTATCTTAGAGCATGTTTAAAAATTTAATTTCTTAAAAACGAATTGTCATAAAATAATAATTTGTGTAACGTTGTCTTAGCATTTGTTCATTTTTCCTTG
>CAZFQW010000311.1:0-4905 GCA_964521225.1 uncultured Roseobacteraceae bacterium | reverse complement strand
CTTATCGTAGATTAAGATATAAGGAGCTTCAAGCTCTGCTTCCATCTTATCTGTATTTGTTACAAAATAAGGAGAGAGGTATCCTCTATCGAATTGCATACCTTCCACAGTTTTTACTTCCGTTTCAGTACCTTTTGCTTCTTCGACAGTAATTACTCCATCTTTCCCAACCTTTTCCATTGCTTTAGCAATCATGCCACCAATTTCGCTGTCGTTGTTTGCTGAAATTGTAGCCACTTGAGAAATCTCTTTGTTATCGTTTACAGGCCTTGAATTTTTGTGCAATTCCTTTACAATTGCAATTACTGCTTTATCGATACCTCTTTTTAAATCCATTGGATTAGCACCGGCAGCAACGTTTTTAATACCTGCACCAAAAATAGCTTGTGCTAAAACAGTTGCAGTAGTAGTTCCATCGCCAGCTTGATCAGCAGTTTTAGAAGCTACTTCTTTCACTAACTGAGCTCCCATATTTTCAATTGGCTCTTTTAATTCTATTTCTTTTGCAACAGAAACACCATCTTTAGTAACTGAAGGTGCGCCAAATTTTTTATCTAAGATTACATTGCGACCTTTGGGACCTAAAGTAACTTTTACTGCGTCCGCAAGAACGTCGACACCTTTTTTTAACCGATTTCTAGCTTCAGTATCGAAAAAAAGTTGTTTTGCCATAATTTAAGTTGTTTTGAGTTAAATGTGTTTAAAATTGATTATTAAACAGATTAGAGAACTGCAAAAATGTCAGATTCTCTCATAATGAGATAATCCTTTCCTTCAACAGTGATTTCAGTACCTGCATACTTACCGTACAGCACGGTATCGCCTTTCTTAACAGTTAGAGGCTCATCTTTTTTACCATCACCTACTGCTACTATTTGTCCTTTCTGAGGCTTCTCTTTTGCTGTATCTGGGATAATGATTCCCGAAGCCGTTTTTTCTTCTGCTGCAGCCGGTTCTACCAGAACCCTGTCAGCCAATGGTTTGATGTTTAAACTTGACATTTCTACCTAATTTTTAATTTTGTTTTAACCTCTTGTAAAAACAATTTTTATGAGGCTTAATCATACCCTGTGCCAGTGTGTTTTTACTGACATTTTTTTTATCTGACCTGACATTTTATCAGTTTTATAAAATTCAGACCTTTTAAAGGCTCGCAAACATACACACTTAATAATGAAACCTTCTTTTTAAAATTAAACTATCAATAAAGTAATGCCCTATGAACAAAACTATAACTGTTATTTACCTCTAAATTAAATATTGTATTCACAATTAATATTAAGGGCATATTCTTAAAAAGAAACAGAAAACATAAACTATATTTGAAGCTGATGTATTGAAATAAGTTGTTAATTTATCACCCCGAACAATCAGTTTAATGGAATTAGTTTTTATGGTTGCAGGCTTTTTATTGGCTGCATATTCTGTTGTTGGAAACGACGTTATCCAAACGTTAGGAACTTTTTTAAGCTCAAATAAAGAACGCCCGTGGTGGGTTCTTTGGTTGTTTACTGGTAGTATCTTAACGATAGTATTACTATATGGCTGGTATGCTTATAATGGCGATGTTTCCCATGGAAGATTAGAGAAAGTAGGAGACTTACCTTCTCCTTTTCATTGGTGGTACATACTTCCTCCTTTAGTACTAATGATTATTACTCGGTTCGGTATCCCGGTAAGTACTACCTTTTTAATAATAAGTGTGTTTCAAACAAAACTAATAGAGAGCATGCTTATTAAATCTATTTCGGGATATATAGTTGCCTTTTTTGCGGCAATTTTAGTGTATTTAATTGCTAGTAAACCACTCGAAAAAAAGTTTATCAATACCCCAATAACGAGTTCTCAAAAGAGAATATGGACTGTACTTCAATGGCTTTCAACTGGTTTTTTATGGAGTCAGTGGCTAATTCAGGATTTGGCTAATATCTATATTTACTTACCAAGACAGCTAGATTTACAATATATAATTTTTTCTCTTGTTGCTCTGTTAGGCTTACAAGCTTTTATTTTTTATAACAAAGGTGGAGAAATTCAAAAAATTGTTACTTCTAAAACGAATACTACCGATATTCGCTCCGCAACTATCATAGATTTTATCTACGGGATTGTCCTGCTCGTTTTTAAAGAGTATAGTAAAATTCCTATGAGTACTACTTGGGTTTTTATAGGTTTGTTGGCAGGTAGAGAGTTAATGTTAACGCAACAACTGAATTTAAAAAGCCTAGTTGAAGTAACCCGCTTGGTGTTAAAAGATTTCTTTAAGGTTGCATTAGGACTAGCTGTAAGTGTTGCTTTAGTTCTAATTATAAGAACTTTACAAGGATAACCTGTAATATTATTGATTTTCATTTCATTAAAGGATAGGATAGATGGAAAGGTTAGATTTTGAAAAACCAATAGCAGAATTGGAAGAAAAGCTTGCCGAAATGGAAAAGCTTGCAATTGAAAATAAAGTAGATTTAAGCCATCCTATTAAAGAGCTTGAAGAAAAAATAAGGACTCTTAATAAAGGTATATTCAACAACCTGACAAGATGGCAAAAAGTGCAACTGTCGCGCCATCCTCAAAGACCTTATACGCTCGATTATATCTACCAAATAACCGATAATTTTATAGAGTTGCACGGAGATAGGGCCGCAGGAGACGATAAGGCAATGGTAGGTGGTATTGGCGATATTAACGGGAAGTCTTTTGTTTTGATTGGGCAGCAAAAAGGTAGAAACACCAAACAAAGGCAAATGCGGAATTTTGGTATGGCTAACCCCGAAGGATACCGAAAAGCACTAAGGCTCATGAAAATGGCAGAAAAATATAATAAGCCGGTAGTTACCTTTATAGATACCCCCGGCGCTTTCCCTGGCATAGAAGCCGAAGAAAGAGGACAGGCAGAAGCAATTGCCAAAAACTTGCAAGAAATGTTTATGCTTAAAGTGCCTATCATCTGTATTATTATTGGCGAAGGGGCTTCAGGTGGTGCATTAGGCATAGGCGTTGGCGATAAGGTTTTTATGCTCGAATACACATGGTATTCTGTGATTTCTCCAGAATCATGCTCTTCTATTTTATGGAGAAGCTGGAATTATAAAGAGCAAGCAGCCGATGCACTTAGGCTCACTGCCGAAGATATGCTAGGCTTAAACCTTGTGGATGGAATCATAAAGGAGCCTCTAGGTGGTGCGCACCAAAACCCGAATGAGATTGCTGAGACTGTTAAAAAGCTTATCTTAGAAGAAACTGCCAAACTAGAAGCTATTTCGCCCGAAGAGAGGATTAATATCCGTGAAGATAAACTTTCGGCAATGGGCGTTTATAATGAAATTTAAACCTTAGGTATTTTCAATCTGTTACTTTTATTATAAATAAATACAATTTTATTAAATGAGTAACAACGAATTTTTATTAGGCTTGGCAAAATGTAAAGAAGGGAATTTCGAAGATGCGATTCCCTTTTTTAGTCGCTCTCTTCTTCTAATTCCCAATCATATTCCCTCTCTATATAATAGGGCAAAAGCACTACATAAAATAGGAAAGTTTAGCAATGCAATAAAAGATTTCAATGTATTGGTACAATTAGAACCTAATAATGCTGATTTCTACACAGACAGAGGTGTTGCCCTGCACATGGATGATAAAAGCGAGCAAGCTTTAACCGATTTTAATAAAGCTGTTGCCTTAGACCCTTCTAACCCCTACCGCTATTCTAGCAGAGCTTTCGTTAAAGCCAAGATGGGCAATGTGTTCAGCGCAATCGATGACTATAACCAATGTATTAAGCTAGACCCTGAAGATGCTGTAGCTTACAATAATTTAGGTTTGCTGGAACAACAATTAGGATATAAACAAGGAGCAAAAGAAAGCTTTCTTAAAGCCGACAAATTAACTGCTGGAGAAAAAAATCAATTTAAAAAATCGGCGATGTACGAAAGCATGCCAATTGAAACTAAGCATACAAAAAAAGATATTAGCAATTCTTCAAAACAAGGTATAAAATCTGCCGAGGCAGATAATCCTTCTAGGAAAGTAAGTACCGCCGATTATCTAAAAATAATCAAAGAAATCTTCACGAATAAAAACACTCAAAAGGAATTTATGAGATTTACTAAAGACCTTTTTAAGAGAAAAAGCTAGAAAAGAAAAAGGCCTCATACTATGAGGCTTTTTCTGTTTTCACTATTGTCATCTATCACTTCTGCTTACAAAATTCTTATATCGAAACTCTTTCTGTTTTACTTACATACAATTTTAGCCTCCTCAGATTGAATTGGCAAATTTGCTCAAAAGTGGGCTTCATGGCGTCAGGTAACTTCATTTATGGATAAATGATTAATTGTAAAAAAAACTGTCTTTCTTAAATATTTATAACATAGCTACATTAGATGTACAAGTCTATCTTAGATAAATAATTGGCTCAATATTTAAGCTATATCCTACAAAAAATCGTTTTTAGCTGAAAACATTACATCTACACAAAAAACTAAGCTATTCACTCATTAAAGAAGAAGAACTTTCAAAATCATATAAAGTTAGCCTTCTGATAAGATAGTAGGCATTCCAAAATTCTCTGAGCGATTGTAAATACTGCTGTTTCTTTTGATCTTTTTCTTGAAGTGCTAAGTTTAAATCAGTGATACTAATTTTTGCCACTAGATACCTGTTTTGTGCAATATCATAGCGTCTTTGCCCTAGCTCATCGGCTTTCTTTGCAGTAATTACTTGCGTTCTTAAAATATCAAACTGCTTTATTAAAGTAAGAATTTCTTGCCTAAAGTTTATTTCCTCTTGTGCTACCGTGTTGTTCACAAGTTCTTTGTTTGCCTCGGCAGTTCTTCTGATCGCCTTTTGCCTTCCCCAATCTAAAATAGGGACTGAAAGCCCTAAGCGAATACGCTGTTGGTCTTGAGT
>CAZFQW010000310.1:592-4941 GCA_964521225.1 uncultured Roseobacteraceae bacterium | reverse complement strand
CATTAGTGCAAACATACTTAATGGCATTTTTTGGAATAACCTCCCAACGGTTGGAAATGCCTCTTGGAGAAGTAGCCCAACAGGGGTTTCGGTCAATGTAGATTATACGCTCGTACAAGAAACAGATTTTCTTGCCGCCGACTTTGCGAATACTTCGGCGGGGGCAAACATTTTATTCAATACTGACCCACTGTTCGCAAATTCGGGTAGTGATGACTACACATTGCTTGCAGGTTCTCCTGCGTTAAACTATGGAACAGACCCCGCCGATGCTACCGATATCGATGGCGATACCGATGTAGCTGAACTGTTGTTCTCTGGCGGTGTCATTACTACCGATATTGATGGGAATGCAAGGGTACAAGACGGTACAGTCGATTTAGGGGCGTATGAGGGGGCGGTAACTCCTCCTGCTCCAGTCATCTCTTTGGTAACCCCCACCTCAGGCGATGTAGGAACAACCATCACCATCACGGGGACAAATTTCAACCCAACATTCGCCGATAATATGGTGTACTTTGGGGCGGTGCAAGCAATTCCAACGGCAGGAAGTGCCACCTCTTTAACGGTAACTGTGCCTCTTGCAGCTACTTCCATTACGGAGATTCAAGTACAAGACAATGTATCGGGTTTAAAAGCAAGCTCATTAACAAGCACTACGCCTCTGTTTACGGTAACCAACACGCCTGTGGCAACGCTGCTAGACTATGTAGAATCTACGGTAAACTATGCAGCCACAGGGGCTGGAAGTTTGGCTTTAGGCGATTTCGACCAAGATGGAATACCTGATTTAGCAAAAGCGGCTACGGTTGGCAATATGGAAATTCTCTCGGGAAATGGTGATGCCACTTTTGCACCGGTTACCATAGCGGGCTTAGGAGGCGGCTTTTTAAGTGATGCAAAAACAGCCGATTTTAATAATGATGGCGACTTAGACATAGTCATTGCCAACTTCACCAACAGTACGGCACATATACTCCTTGGAGCTACAGGGACTACTTTTTCAGGATTTATCTCTATAAATACAGGAACTGCACCCGGAAATAGGGCGGTAGCCGTTGGTGATTTTAACAACGATGGCAACGATGATTTTGCAGTAACCAACGAGACTGACGATGCAGTTTTCGTTGTCCTTGGCAATGGTGATGGCACGTTTGGTTCGGCTACTCCATATAGTGTTGGCGATGAACCATATGGTATAGCTATTGCCGATTTTGATGGCGATAATGTATTGGACATTGCAGCGGCGAACCAAGCGGTAGGCGATGAAACAATTTCATTACTCCGTGGGCAGGGCGATGGCACATTTGTACCTTTCCCTACACCAACTATTGCAACAGGCACAAGACCTAAAGGACTCGTTATAGGCGATTTTAATGGCGATGGAGATATTGACTTAGCCTCGGCAAACCAGGCTGGGAACACAGTTGGCATTTTTAGTGGGAATGGCGATGGAACATTTAATGTTGAGACTCCTATTAGTGGATTGGGCGACCCCGCCTACCCTGTAATTGGCGATTTTAACGGAGACGACAACACTGATATTGCAGTAACCAATCAAACGGGTGATGGAGTAGAAGTGCTTATAGGAAATGGAGACTTTACTTTTAATGCTCCCATTGCGGAAACGGTGGGGGATACCCCTTTATCTATTCGAGTAGGCGATGTGGATGGCGACAAGGTGGCAGATTTAATTGTGGCAAATCAGTTTACAAATCATATCAGTGTGTTAACTTATCAATCTCCCCCCGCCTTCTACTGGGTAGGCGACGGCGCAGACGACAACTGGAGCAACCCCGATAACTGGTCTGACACTTCGGGTGGAGATGGTACCTTAACGGCAAATGTTCCCACAGCTACCGACAATGTTTTCTTCGATGCCAATTCCTTTGCCACAACCGGCGAGGTAGTCATTGTAGATGGCCCTTCGGCTTGTGCAGCCATTGATTGGACAGGTGCAGCCAACAACCCTACCGTCCAAATCGACGATGATTTAGAAATCAACGGCAACTTTACACTCATTGCGAGTATGTCGTTGACGGGAACGGGCGAGTTTGTCTTCAATGCCAATGGAGGAACGATAGCATCGGGAACGCAAACGCTCCCTGCCTTGTCGGTAAATGCCGAGGTATGGACGTTGGCGAGCAATACCCAAGCTATTAACGTTTCTACAACCGCAGGGGCAACCCTCGACATGAATGGTTTTGATTTGAGCATTGCAGGAAATCTTGAAAATTTTGGTACGTTTACCCAAGCAGCAGGAACGGTAACCTTCAACGGAGATGACACCACGGCACCCGCAGGACAACAAATTACGGATGCTTCTGGTACCTTCACTTTCAACAATTTGGTCATCAACAATACGGCAACGCCACCTAATAACCTCATTGACCCCACAACGAGCTCAACAGTAGTAGAAGTAGCAGGGCAGCTTACCCTTACCAATGGCATTGTAAGGAGCGATGGCGTGTATGTGTTTACCATGAACAGCGGAGCTACCGTAGTAGGTGGTGGCACAACGAGCTACATTGATGGCCCCATGGTGAAGCAAGGAAACACCGATTTCACCTTCCCCATTGGCGATAATGGCGTATATGCCCCTATCCGAATGGAAAGCCTTTCGGGTGGAGATGACTTCACCGCAGAAGCCTTTATTAATACAGGCATAACACCAAACACGGCAAACCTCGGCACAGGCATCGATTTAGTACATCCTGATGAGTATTGGTCGCTGAGTCCCGTTGCCCCTGCTACCACGGCAAATGTGCAACTTCTCTATGATGATACTTGGCGAGAGAGCGGTATTACATCCACTTCCGATTTGCGCGTGGTTGGTTACGTAACCTCGGCACCCGAATGGTCAGATTTATTTGTTGGTGGTGCTTCGGGAAGTGCCTCCGCAGGAACAATTACTTCGAGTATTCAACCCGATTTTGCTGCTACTTCTCAATTTACCTTCGGAAACGCAACGGGCGGGGGGAATACGTTTATCGGATGCAACCCCGCTGCCGACGAAGCGGCTTTAACGGCTTTTTATACGGCTACCAACGGTGCTTCTTGGACTGATAATACAGGATGGCTCGGTGGGTTGCCCCTCAATGCTTGGAGTGGCGTTTTTACTAATCCTGAAGGCTGTGTGATAGGGATTGTACGTCAAAATAATAACCTGACAGGAACACTCCCTGTTGAGTTGGGTGATTTGGGGTTTATTGAAAATCTTTATTTAAGTCAAAATAGTATTGGCGGTAGTATCCCTCCTGAGCTAGGGGATGCTTCTTCTCTTAAAGAGATTCGATTGTTCCAAAATAGCCTTACTGGCGCAATACCGAGTACCCTAGGTAATTTAAACCTAACCGATTTACTGCTTTCAAGCAACAACTTATCAGGAGCTATCCCTATTGAATTTTGGGATATTACAAGCCTCAAAGTATTATGGCTCAGTTCCAATACAGGAATTACCGGAAGCATTCCTTCGCAAATAGGGAATTTAGCAAATCTAACAAGCCTTCGATTAAACGATATGGGGCTTTCAGGGACACTACCTAACGAACTTTGGACATTAACCGACCTTACTGACTTACGCTTAACCAATAATACCTTCACGGGTACAATTGCGCCACAAGTCGGAGACCTAACCAATCTTACTTTCTTAAGTTTAGATAACAACGGATTTACAGGGGGTATTCCAATTCAAATTGGAAACTTAACCAACCTTACTACACTTTGGCTTGACAATAATCCGCTTACTGGTTCTATTCCCACACAAATTGGAAATCTAACACTATTGGAAGATTTACGCCTCCAAAACACGAGTTTATCGGGAGGCATTCCCGCTGATTTTGGGAACTTGGTTAACCTCAAAACCTTGTACCTACAAACAAATCTAGGGCTTACAGGAGCTTTACCACTTACGTTAACCAACATTCCATCAGGAGTTTCTAACTTCGATAACTTCCTTTATAACGGAACCAATTTATGTGAGCCAACCGACCCCGCTTATGCAACCTGGGCGAGTGCAATTAGTACTTATACCCCTTCAGGAATTACTTGCCCTGACCCCTTCATCACCGAGTGGTCGAACTTTACCGCTCCAACGACTACCCTTTCTTTCGGGGTGCGAATAGTCGTGGGACAGGATGTTAATTATACATGGTCGGCTATGCCTTCGGGCAATTCGGGCAGTGGCACTATCACGCCTACTGTTGATGCTTTAGAGGTAGCTACCCTTACCGGGCTGAACATTGCCACTGGAGATGTAGTAACCCTCAGCATGGCGCCACAGAACCTGATGAGGTTCAGGGCAAACTTCGGAACAGACGACGATAAATTTATCAACGTGGCTCAATGGG
>CAZFQW010000310.1:0-582 GCA_964521225.1 uncultured Roseobacteraceae bacterium | reverse complement strand
GGGGCGGTGTGGTCTGGACCAACATGAACAATATGTTTGCAGGTTGCCCCAACTTATCCGGCTTTACTGCTACCGATGTGCCTAATCTTTCTATCGTAACCAATATGGGCAGTATGTTCTCTAATTCTCCTAATTTCAATTCGGATATCAGCAGCTGGGATGTAAGCAATGTAACAGACCTGTCAGCGATGTTCGACCTTGCCTCTACTTTCAACCAATCTTTGGGAACATGGACACTCAACCCCGGTGTGGACTTGAGTAACATGCTCGACAATTCGGGGATGAACACCGCAAACTATGAAGCTACGCTCGCAGGCTGGGCAGTAAGTGCACCTAATGGCCTTATTCTTGGCTCAGCAGGGCTAGAGTACTGTGCCACAACCGATAGAAATACCCTTGTAACCTCCAATACTTGGACGATTACAGGAGATATACGCATTTGCGGAACGACGCTTTATTGGGTAGGAACTGCCCCAGGCAATTGGAGCGACCCTGCAAACTGGGCAGTATCTTCAGGAGGAACAGGCGGCTTCGGTCCACCAATTAGCGACGATAACGTGATATTTGATGCAGGAAGTATAG
>CAZFQW010000309.1:0-4942 GCA_964521225.1 uncultured Roseobacteraceae bacterium | reverse complement strand
TAGAGCCTCTTTCTAAGGAAGGCTTACAGATGGCATTTAGGCATAATAACTTGAAAGTCTTTTCAGATTCTTCTGAACTAGAGCGTCATCTTTTAAACAAACAATGGGAGAACGAAAATCTTTTACTGATGTCGTCTGGGAATTTTGGAAACCTCAACCTCCAAAAAATCAGCGGTCAAATATTACATCATTTTGCATAGGCATAACAGAATCCTTTAATAAAAAGCACTCTCAAAAGTTTTACTGAAGCACGCATAAGTACTATCTATGAAAATTATTGAGAATGCATCGCTTAAGCCTTACAACACTTTTAAGGTTGACGCAAAAGCTGATTTTTTGTTGGAAATAGCCTCTCAGGATGATGTAAAAGAGGCAATTCAGTTTGCAAAAAAGCATCAATTACAAACATTAGTTTTAGGCGGAGGAAGTAATATACTTTTCACCCAAAACTTTACTGGTGCAGTTTTCTTTATTCATAATAAAGGGATTGAGCAAGTTGGTGAAGAGGAAAATTTTGTTTGGGTAGAGGCGGCGGCTGGCGAAAATTGGCATCAGTTTGTACTTTATTGTGTTGAACAAAATTGGCAGGGAGTCGAAAATTTATCGTTAATTCCCGGAACTGTTGGTGCTGCACCTGTGCAAAATATAGGAGCTTATGGCGTAGAAATTAGAGAAGTCGTAGAAAGTGTTGAAGCGATACACAAGGGCAGTGGAGAAACTAAAATTTTTACCAATGAAGAATGCCGCTTTGCCTACCGAAATAGCATCTTCAAAGCAGAGCTAAAGGGGCAGTACATCATCACTAAAGTAAAATTCAAGCTAAGGAAAAAGCCAATTTATAATATCTCTTACGGCGCTATTTCAAGTCTGTTGGCAGATAAAGAAATCAGCATCAAAGCAATTAGCGATGCCGTTACAGGCATTAGAGAGCGCAAACTCCCGAACCCTGTACTAATTGGGAATTGTGGTTCATTCTTTAAAAACCCCATTGTAGAGAAAGCATTTTATGAGAAATTAAAAGGCAGTTACCCCAACTTGGTAGCCTATCCGCAACACGATAAAATGAAACTAGCAGCAGGTTGGCTCATTGAGCAGTCTGGCTGGAAAGGCAAGCGCATTGGCGAAGTTGGTACCTACGAAAAACAAGCTTTAGTGATTGTAAACCACGGTAATGCTACGGGTGCCGAAGCAAAATCTTTTGCACAAAAAATCCGAAATGTAGTACACGATAAGTTTGGGGTTTTTATTGAGCCTGAGGTGAATGTTTTGTGAGGTATTTTCAGCCGAAGATTTTCTTAAATCCTCGGCTTTCTTTATTTTCAATACAAGTAAATTTACTTCATATATTATTCATTAGTTGCGGTAACATTTCTTGGATTCTCTAAATCCAGAATTTTTTCAAACATATACTGCGCTGCATTTGCAAATGGTGCTTTTCGTGCTCTAGAGAAGAAAGATTTAGCTTTATCGTATTCCTTTTGCTTAAAGTACATGTTCCCTACTGCAAAGTTGTATTTAGAAACCGCAACGGGCGTTCTGGCTCTATTACTTGGGTCGTTGGGCTGAGACATACTTATCAGTAAATTAATTGCTTCTTGGGCTCTATTTTCCTTGTACATTGCAATAGCACGCAAAAACTCAATGTCTTCAGTAGCAAGAGGCTGCTGAGCAAAAATTGTTAAACACTCCTCCGCAGTAGTTATAGCTCTTTCAAATTCTTTAGAGTTGATTTTAAGCTCAATTAAGCGTTCATAATCTTCTAATAACTCTTGGTCATACTCATTTGTATCATCAGTTTCTTTTTTCTTGAGAACACCTGTAATTCCCTTTTTATAAAAGGCTATCATTTCGTGTTTAGGGTGCTCATGCCCCGATATAACCGCTTGTAATTTATTAGCTTCTGGGTTATGATTATCTACTCTCAATGCCTTTTCCAATTGAATTTCAGCTTCTTTGTATTCAAATATTTGGTCGAATGAAGATGCTAGACTTGTGAAGTATTCTGGAGTTAAACGCGCCATTAATGGTCGGTACGACGGTTCTCTTACTTTTTCAAAAGAAGTCAACTTTGTGTCAAAGTCTCCTAAATAATGGCAAGCGTAACCGAGCTCATAATAAACTTTGCTTACCACTTTTATATCACTTGTATTGAGCAGGCTTGCTGCTTTTCCTGCACTAGTTTTTGCTTCTTCGTATCGTTCAATAGTGTTATTAACTTTTGCATATAAATGCAAGGCATTCACATCATTAGGGCTAATGTTTACTGCATCTTCTGCATGAATTAAGGCAGTGTCATAGTCACGTTGTTTCATCAAGAAATTAACAATGTTAAATTTAGCTTCTAACTTTTCTTGAACATTGGGAATATTTTTGGAAATACCATTCCACGTTTCAATAAGCTGCTTATCATCTCTTAAAAGACCGTAACACATTACTAAATCTTTGTAAGATTGTAGTTTTTCTTTATCGAGTAAGATACTGCTTTCGTATGCTTCTGCCGCATCACTATATTTTTTTGCCAAACGAAGTGCTAACCCTTTATAATAGTAATAGTTAGCAGTAGGATTAATAGCGAGTGCGTTATCAAACTCTTTAGAAGCATCAAAAAACTTCTTTTCTTCTAAAAGTGCTTTTCCCTTATCAAAGAAAACTTTATCATAATCTCCCTGTGCTAAAACAGGTATGCTTGATAATGTCCCTAATGTGAGAAAAAGAACGAATAACTTTTTCATAAGTAATGTATATTTATTCAAAATATGATAGATATAATATAATTTTTTAGACTGATTACTTTGTTAAACGAAATAATTAATGATTCTATGATGTTACGTTACGATAAATTAACACATGATACCTAATTTATATAAAAAGGTGTTTTTCAGTTTTCTGAATAATTTCAAAGGTAAAGTAGAATGTCTGATTATCAACAATCTTAAGTTGTAAATGGCAAAGTTTGTTACGCCTAAAGATTGTTAAGCTTACCGAGTCCGTATTTTTAAACAATAGGTTTATGTTCGATTGTGTCAATCTTTTCCCATTAACGGCAATAATTTCGTCGTCGATACAAAGCGTTTGGCTAGCTGGCGAGCCTGCGGCAATCTCTTCAATTATAGTATCAACATTACTTTTGAGTTTAAACCCCCAAATTCTTTCATGTAAACTCTCGGCTTCCTTCTTTTTTAAGTCGTATCCGATAGTTGCAAGTTGTTCGCCAAGAATATTTTCTAACGGTTCTATCCCGTTTAACAGATTGTTAATAAACCCTGTTAGCTCACTATTTGTAACCTCATTGATTATTTCAATCACATCTTGAGAAAGATAACCTTTCTCTAATTTCCCAAAATTTTCCCACAGTTTTTTCATAATAGTATCTAAACTGTGGTTGTTTTGCGTTGAGTGCTTTATTTTTAAATGAAGGATAAGAGCAATGATTGCACCCTTTACATAAATTGATACTTTTCTATTGGGAATCCCCTTTTTATAGCCATCCACCCATAAATCTATGGACGATTCTGCTATTGAAAGTTGGTGCCTTCCTCCGTTTAAAAAATGTCGCTTAAAAAGGATATTTAGCTCCTCAATGTACTTATTTTCATCCCACACTCCTGCTCTGTAAAGCATGTAATCGCCATAAAAGGTAGTAAATCCTTCTAACACGTAACCTACATCAAAATAGGTATCTTCATGCAAACGATAGGGAATAAATTCTACAGGTTGTATTCTGGCAACATTCCAGACGTGAAATAACTCATGTGAACTAATTCCTAGGAACTCATCGTAAAGTTCTTCTTCAAATTTTTCTGAGGGACCAATAGTAATCACCGTAGAGTTTCTGTGTTCTACTCCGTGGTAATGTTGGTAGGGTAAAAGTTCAAATAAAAAGTGATACTCTGGAGAAGGAAACCCACCAAAGAGTTCAATTTGTGCTTTGGTAAATGCTATGAAATCCTTGACGATTCTTTCCCAAGGCAGTTCTATATCGGTTTGGAACCACAAATAAAATACACTACCCTCTACTTCGTATGTTTTTAGCTGTAAGGTATTGCTTGCAATAAATGGAGAATCTACGAGTTCAAAAAAATTGCTTGCAATAAGCTTGTTCCCTTCTTTTTTTAGGCTAGTGCCAATTTTGTAGCCTTTCGGTAAGTTTAAATTTACTTCGTAAGGAAGTTCTGCTTTTTCCATTACCTGAAAAGAACAGGTAATCCAGTTAACATATAATTGTTCTTCGTTGAGCCAAGTACCGCCGGCATCCATCTGTGTAGCATAGTAATCATAATTAACCCTGACTTCTTTTTCGCTTTCGTTGGTTTTTACTACCCATGTATTCGTATCTACTTTAAAGCTCTCTAGCACTAAATTATCGGTATTTTTAGCGGTTACTTTGTAAATATTTTGGGCGTAATTTTGTCTTTCATATCGGCCTGGCCTCCAAGTAGGAAGCTTTAGGGTAAGCTGTGGGGTGTTAACATCTTCAATCACTAATTCTAACGATAGAATATGCGATTGGGGATTCTGAAAGCTTACATTATATTGAAGTGGTTTGTTCATATTATTACATGGTTTAAATTCGAAGATAATAATAGTTTCTCATATAGAAGCGTGCAGCAAAACCGACTTATTCCTTCAATTTATATATATTGCTTAAACCAATTATCCATCAAACTTTATTTAGAAATATTAAACTTTACAAATTATGAAAAGATATTTTCTGTTTTTAATTCTGATAATAACTTTATCTACTGCTGGATATTCACAGGCTTTTGAAAGTTTCATTTTTTTTAATGATGATTACAGTAAACTTCAGGCTCGGGCGAAGAATGCAAATAAGCCCTATTTCATTTACTTCTATGCCAATTGGTGTATGCCCGCAAAAGACATGAATGAGCAGACTTTCAAAAATGCTTCTCTTGTTAATTATGCTATGGACAATTATTTAGGC
>CAZFQW010000308.1:0-4947 GCA_964521225.1 uncultured Roseobacteraceae bacterium | reverse complement strand
CAAACAGAAATTTGCAATACTAACAGATAACGACTTATTATTTGAAGAAGGCAAGCTTTTCGGGAAGTTGTCTTATCTTTAAATTCATGGGAACTCTACAAAAGTAAATTATTTCAAAATAGGAAATACCTTCTCAGTGTCAGAAACTAAAAATTCAAATAGCCCCTCAAAACTTCTTTTGAAGAAAACTGCTATGCTACTAGTAAGTTTTTTCAATAATTGTTTAAGGCTAATTTTGGTAGTGGGCATGGGAACGTATATGCTGCTGCAATATCCTTTGGTACAGACTTTTTTAGCGGAGAAACTCACCAATTATTTATCTGAACTTACCACTTTTAAAATAAAAATTGACAAAGTAGATATAGATTGGTTTGATGTGGTGAAATTGAAGGGAGTAAGTATTATTGACCCTAACCACTATCCACTCATTTCAGCACCCTATATTGAGGTAAATTATGCGTTAAGAACTTTGTTCAACGACTCGGAAATTTTACTCGACCAAGTTATTTTAACCGATACGCGCGTGGGTTTACAAAAAAATGAAGAGCTAAACCTTGACTGGTTCGTGCGGTCTATCAACGAAAGTTTACGAAGAAAAAACAGAGAAAGTGTTTCTTCGGCACCATCTAAACCTATTTCTTTTCATGTAAATCGCGTGATTTTAGAAAACATTCATTTGATGTATGATATTGTTGGTAGAGCTTACCAAGAAAATATATTTGACCCTAACCATATCGACATTAAAAACTTGAATAGTACTGCCAGAAATTTTAATATTTCTTCGGATACAATTTCCTGCCAAATTCAAAACCTCGAATGCTTCGAAACTTCCTCCAAACTTTTACTCTCTAATCTAAAAGCCAATTTTCAGTATAACAGAAAGAGCATTCAACTGAAAAAGCTTTATGGCTCTATTGGTGAAAGTATTTTAGCCGATTCTTTAATTCTTTCTTATGAAGAGCCTAGCGATTTAAGCAATTTCAACGAGAAAGTACATATTTCTGCTAATCTGAACGATACAAAAATTGCTAGTAGCGATTTAGAGAGGTTCGCCGAGCCTGTGAAACAATTTAACGATATAGTAACAATCAATGGCAAATTAGAGGGTACAGTCAGCGATTTTACGGTTCAAGATTTAAAGCTTCAATTTGGGGATGCTAGTTATGCTTATGGGGAAACAACCTTCCGAGGTCTGCCCGATATCAATACTACTTTCATGGACTTCAAATTCAAAAATTCGTTCTTACTGACGGGCGACTTGCAGCAATACCTTCCCGATTTTGAGTATGAAGTACTGTCGAGATTTGGAAATATTTTGTTCGATGCCTCTTTCAATGGCTACCTCGACGATTTCAACACAAAGGGTCGGTTCATTACCATGATTGGGAACTTAGAAACCGATGTCAATATCAAACCGAAAAAAAACTATTACAAAGGTGCTCTGACTACGCAAAATTTTAACTTAGGAGTACTTGCCGAATCTCCCGATATAGTTCAAAGAGTTTCTTTGGATGGTACTATTGAAGGCACTGGCTTTTTGCTAGAAACAGCTGACTTAGTGCTCGATGCACAAATTCACGAACTGGGTCTGTTCGGTTACAATTATACTAATATCACCATTGATAGCACCCATTTAAGAAGCCGCCTGTTTCAGGGTGAAATGAAAGTAAATGACCCCCATCTTAAAATGGAAATAAGGGGAGATATTAACTTTATGGATAGCACATTCAACTTTATAAGTAAAATAGACACGGCAAGAGGGTATGAATTAGGTTTAATTCCTATTCCGCTTGAGCTAAGCACTACGCTCAATGCGAACTTTAAAGGGCTTACCCCTAAAGACATAGAAGGGCGTATTTTAATTGAGAACCAAGAAATTTCTAGGCCGGGGAAAACCTTAAGCATTGATAGCTTGCTGTTCGAAACGGGTTTTTCTTCGGAAAACAAGCGGTTTATAGATGTTGTCTCCGAAATAATAAATGCAAAGGCAATAGGAAATTTTGAAGTAGATGAACTGATAAATGTAGGAATAAGATTATCAAAAGAATTTCAGCTTGATTTTATAAACAACGATTCGTTGATCAATGAATATTATACCCAACAACTACTTAAACCGCTTGAAAAGCAAACAATTGATTTTTATGCCGAAGTGAATGAAATCAATAAGGTTATTAACCTTTTTACAGATGAGTTTTCGGTTTCAGACCATACGGTTATTAAAGGAGATTTTGAAAGTGGCCCTAGTAATTCGCTGAACCTTTCTGTAACCGCAGGTACTTTAAAGTATGGAAGCCAATATATTCTAGAAGGAGTCTCCTCCTCTTTTTCGGCTTCTAAAGATTTTGATAGTCCTTCGTTTCTTGTCAATGGAAAAATTACTTCTGGCCAACAAAAAATTGGTAGCATCAATACCAATCAACTTTCAATAGAAATAGACAAAACATTGGAAGATTACTGGATTGACAGTAAAATAAACCATGCCGATTCAAAAGATTTTATGCATGCCTCTGGCAGGATTCAAATTACAGAAAAGGGCTACGAAATAGATCTGCACGACACTGATTTTTTAATACTCAATAAACAATGGCTAAGTAACGGCACCAATATTATTACCCTTAACGATTCTTCGCTCAGTTTCCAAGATATGAAGTTTTTAAGCGGCGAACAGATGATTCATATACAAGGAGCTATTTCTCAAAATCCAGAGGAAGTCTTAGAAGTAGATATTGATAATTTCGATTTAGGGTTTATCAGTAATTATATCGACGGCGAAATTAAAGGTATTTCTCAGTTAGATTTTTTTGTAAAAGATGCCTATGGCGATAGAGTTTTAGATTTCGATTTTAAAGTAGATAGTATCTATCTCAACCAGTTTTTGCTTGGCAACCTCGAAAGTATTGGAGAGTGGCAACAAGAAGATGAAAAGCTTGAACTAGATGCTTTTGTGGTTAGAGAAAATCAAAAAATAGCCGCAATTAAAGGCGATTACTTCCCTAGCAACACACTACAAAACTTCGACTTTTTATTGTTGCTCAACGGTGCTTCGCTTGAAGCTTTTCAGCCTTTTGTAGAAGAGTCTATTTCTGACTTAGAAGGTGCCCTCAACGGCGAAATTAAAATTAACGGAACGCACCAAAAACCCAATTTAGAGGGTTTTGCCCGAATTAATGAAGGAAAATTTACTTTGAATTACCTTAACACTACTTACACCTATAGTGATCAAATTTATTTCAGTAATGGTAAAATTAAAGTAAAAGAGCTCCAGTTAACAGATGAAAATAACCACGAAGCCACACTAACCGGGGGGCTTTCCTACTCTTCGCTTACCGACTTTAAAATAGATTTAGCAGGCGAAATGCAGAACTTCTTGGTGTTAAACACACAAGAAAAAGACAACGATTTATTTTATGGCAAAGCATTTAGTACCGGAGATTTGAAAATAAAAGGCTCATTTGACCAAATTGAGTTAAATGTAAATGCAAAGTCAGAACCCAACACCCGAATTTATATTCCCGTTTTAGGGAGCGAATCGGTACAAGAGCAAAACTATATTACTTTTTTAAAGGAAAGTAAAGATAGCACGCAACTCATGCCCAACGCCCCTATAGATCAGAGTAATTTGCGGCTAGACTTTAATATAGAAATTACCCCCGATGCCTATTGCGAAATTATTTTTGATAAAAAAACAGGCGATATCATCAGAGGCTCAGGGCAAGGGAAAATCAAAATGATTATTGATACACAAGGAGAGTTTAGCATGTTTGGCGATGTTGAAATTGTGCAAGGTGCCTATAACTTCACAATGCTCAATGTAATCGATAAAAAGTTTGGTGTACTCCCAAATTCTAAAATAAGCTGGTCGGGCGATCCCTACGGTGCAGAGCTTGATGTTACGGCAACTTACACACAAACGGCTTCTCTAGCCCCTATCATCCAAGCCGATAGCAGCATTTTAAATAAACCAGAAATTAGAAGAAGGTATCCTGTTGATGTTCTGCTAGGCATGAAAGGCAACTT
The DNA here is from genome assembly GCA_964521225.1 of uncultured Roseobacteraceae bacterium. Classification (GTDB taxonomy): domain Bacteria; phylum Bacteroidota; class Bacteroidia; order Cytophagales; family Flammeovirgaceae; genus CAYUJH01. The sequence continues at coordinate 930 of CAZFQW010000308.1, read as the reverse complement.
GCTGCAACCACAAGTTAGTTTCGATATAGATATAAGAGATTACCCAAGCACTTTATTGGTAAATGGTGTGCCGCTTTCGTTAGAAGGCTATGTACAGGGATTCGAGCAGCGTGTTGCCTCTGACGAGCAAGAACTCAACCGCCAAGTTTTTAGCTTAATTTTGCTTAAAAAGCTATCGCCAGAGCAAACGTTTAGCGGTATCAGTCAATCTGCGGGTGGAAGCGTAAGCGAACTGCTCACCAACCAACTAAGCTATTGGGTTTCACAAGTAGACGAAAACTTGGAAATAGACCTCGACCTCGATGGGCTAAATGCCGATGCGCTCAATACTTTTCAACTTCGGCTTTCCTATACTTTTATGGACGGAAGACTTAGAATTACTCGCGATGGAGCATTTACCAATGTTAGAAACGAAACAGATGTATCGAGTATTTTTGGGGACTGGACCGTAGAGTATTTGTTAAGCCCCGATGGTAAGTTAAGGGCAAAAATGTACCATAAACACAATACTCACTCGTTTAATACAGGGCTGGAAAACAATTCGACTGCCGGAGTAAGTGTACTTCACACAAAAAGTTTTAACAGTTTTGCAGATATTTTTAGATTTTCACGAAAGAAGAAAAAAAAAGAATTAAAAAGAATACAAAATAACACGACTAAACTAGAAAACAATGGAAGACCTAATGGAAATTGACGATATTCAAGAATCAAAAACGTTTCATCAGTTGGGCATTTTTTGCCTCGATGGCAGCGGTTCTATGTCGAAAGAAGGTGAAGGAAATTTACCCCTTGCCGACCAAGTAAATTTAGCAATAAGAGAGTTTTTGAGCTACTTTAAGGGCAGTTCTTTAGCTGAAAATTTCTCTTTGGCATTTATCACTTTTGATCATACCGCTAAAATCCATACAGATGTAACGCCATTAAAAGAAG
>CAZFQW010000307.1:0-4947 GCA_964521225.1 uncultured Roseobacteraceae bacterium | reverse complement strand
TATACAAAAGCTGCCTTACACGTCTCAAATATAAGTTCGCAAAACCTACTGGCTAAATGCCAACCAAAAGCCGTTACACAGCAAAAAACGACCAATGCATCCCTGCTTTCAGGCTTACAAAAAGTGAAAATAATTCCTTGTAGCATCGATCCAGCTCTATTGCAAAAGAAAGGAGAAACACATCAGCTTTTGCAAGCATTGGGGTGTATGCAAATAGAAGAAGAAACGCAACTTCCTCCTCGCCAAAAGGCAATTGCAAGAGTAGCCAAGGGGTACACTATCCGGTACTTCGACAACCAAGATTTAAACCTAGTAAATGCCTTAGAAAAGGCGTTAAAAAAGCAATTTTCATCTTCGGATATACACAAAGAAAATATGCTAGCCGCTTTCAACAATCAGGCAATTTCTAGCTACATCGAAATCTGGATTAAATAAGCTTTCACGCAACCATAAAACCTATATTCCTTATGTATAAAATGATTTTATTTCTCAGTAGCTTCCACTTTTTTAATTACGTATCCGAAAAAGGAACAGACCCTAATTTTATAGCTCAGTTCCCTTACGACGAATACATTGCCACCAATACTTATACTTCACTCGACACACTAGTTGCACATACCGCTTTAGTTAAGTTACAGGGGCACGATTCCGAGGCTTTTCTGGATCAACTCTTTCTACATCATCAACAACAAACCTCTTTCGATTTTTCTAAACATCAGGAGGTTGAAGAACAAATTAGTTTAGGGATTGCCCTGTTACAGCACGACTCTATGGCCTTGCAAATTCAAGGAGACCAACTGTTACAGTTCATTAGCAGTACTATTGAAACGGGCTTACAAAATGAGAAAATAGAGAACGAAAATCTTTTTTGGATAGCGCAGTTAAAACGATTGGAGCAAGAGCAGTTTATTATTGATGTGCCAGTAAAAGACCGTGAAAAACTAGTTAGTTACCTACAACAAGGGAGGTTTGGTTACATCTTTAAGCGATTCCAATCGCGCTGTATTGTGGATTGCTCAAATGGTAATTTCAGTACACTTTGCAGCCTGTTTTGGTTCTGTATTTTAGGTAGCATAACAGGTTTGCTTTTTCTTCTTTATGCCAAACAAAAGAAAAAGCTCCTCCAAAGCCGATTACACTAATTTCAATCTATAAAAATCTATTATTTATTTAATATTCAATTACTTATGAACCGATTTCAATTTACATTTTTTGTACTCATACTCATGGGGATGAGCCATGGCTTATTTGCCCAATATAGTTTATCGACCTATTCTAGTTTACGAAATCAAGATATTAGCATTTTCAATTTATCTAAAGGTGGCAGTGCTTACGGACAAGCCATTTGGATGAATCGCAGCGCTAGTGGGAAAAGGATTAAAGCAAAATATTTTGCCTCAGGGAATGCCTATCAGTCGTTTAAAAACTGGAAAATAGGAAAAGATATTATTCTTATTTCAAGCGGAGCATATAGCGAAGGCTGGACTTCTAACAGTACTCCCATAGGGCTATGTGTAGACAATGGTAGAATTGTGAATCGCAATATCAAAAACGAAATGGATGGGCTTGTAATCGTAGAAGCTGTTGGTGGTGTGCGAGTTTCGGATATCGAACGTAACGACCTCACCTTACACAGTTTGGGAAAACGAAAAATCAGTCCTAGAAGAGATAAAATCACCCTTTTAAATTGGGGTTCGAGCGAAAATGCCACCATTTTTCAAACCCACTTACTCGCTTTTGAAAATACCCTTAGGGTAGGTACTAATGGTAGTCATGAATCTGCCAATAGAAGAATGCTTGTTTTAGCTACTTACAACGGAGAGGTCATTCACCTCGTTTTTCATATCACCAGAAATGTAACCCTGTATCAGGCTGCTAATGATGTCCAAAAAACATTAATTAAACGCGGAATTAATGTAGTTGGCGTACTCAACTTAGATACGGGGGGGTACGATATTCTTAAAGTCTATAATGATCAAGGATACCCTTATTCAGATATTTCGGGTACGGTTAATAATTTATCGGACGCTACTAACCTCTTGGTTTACTATTATGAATAAACGAAGACCGATATATATCTATTACGCCTCTTTACTTTTCTTCTTGTTGTTACAGGGGTTCGTAAAGGCACAAGGAGCTGCTGATATTGTTAAATATAGTGGTATTGATTACTACGTTTATGAAGTGGATATTAAGAAAGCTAACCTTCAAATACATCAGGCAAAGGATTTCAAAAGTGTAGAGATACAATACGAACAAGCTGGAAAGGAAATGACCTTTGGAATGAACGGAGGGATTTACCACGCTAACAAGAATCCGGTGGGGCTACTTGTAGTAGGTGGCCAAGAGTGCTTTCCTTTAAATACACAAAATGGTAAGGGGAACTTCTATCTAAAGCCTAATGGTGTATTTTACTTCTCCGAAAATAGTGCTGGAGTAGTACCAACAGAGCATTATGAAAAACTCCAAGAAGAAGTGATATATGCAACACAGTCCGGACCAATGTTACTCTCCAATGGAGAGCTACATCCTGATTTTAATGCACAATCAGCCAATAAGTTTATTCGCAATGGTGTTGGGGCAATTAGTGCTACAAAATTAGTATTTGCCATGAGTACACAAGCGGTTAACTTCCACACTTTTGCTAGTTTTTTTAAAAAAATCTATAACTGTAACAATGCGTTATATCTCGATGGTACGGTTTCACAATTCTATGCGCCCTCTTTGGGGCTAAACCAAAATAGCAAAACCGAATACGCTGTATTAATCGCTGATAGTAAAGCAAAAGGAACGGCCACCGAAAATGAGGTAATAGCAAATAATAACGAAAAGCAATTAGAAGTTCTTGCCGAGAAGAAACCATTCGCAGAAAAAAGTAATTTAGCCCAAAGCATTACCTTAAAAAATGCTTATATACCTGCTGGTAGTTCAAAATCTTACCGCCTTTGTATAGTAGATTTAAAGCAACACCAAATAGATTTTTTTATGCCTAAAAAATCAATAAAAGGAAAAGCATTCTATATGAAAAAAAAGGTGCCGAAATATCAGCATTGGAAAGTATATATGTTGGGGGTAGAATCGCCGATGGGTACACATCAGCCGGTAGGTCTTTATATAGAAAATGGAAAAGAACAAAGAGCGCTTCAAGTACTATCGAAAGGTACTGGTAATATCTTTAGTTACAAAGAAAATGGCGTTTTTTTCATAGATCAGCAGCGCAATATAGGTATTATCGAGAGTAAAGAATTCGACGCTAAAAACATATTACATGCTGTACAAGCCGGGCCATTTTTAGTTAAAGATGGGCAAGTAAACCCTGAGTTAAAAAATAATTCTCAAAATTTCCGCAGCGGTATCGGCTATATAAACAAACACACACTCGTTTTTATAAAATCTAACGAACCTGTTGGCTTTCAAGAACTAGCAGCAGCAATGCAGTCCTTAAAATGCCATAATGCACTCTACTGCCAAACAGGAAAAAACGCTGTATTAAACGACCGATGGCAGCAATTGGGAAAAGAAGAAGACCCTTTACAAAGTAAAGAAGGATATTCAGCCGAGGCTAAAATCCCTTTTCTATTTGTAGTATACTAAATTTTGCAACTATTTAAATCGAAAAAAATGAATAAGTATATTATATATTTCTCTATAATAAGTTTTCTTTTGAGCTCTTGTATAAGCATGCAGAAATACAACAAAGAAATCGGCGAAGCAAAAGCAATTATCCAACAAAAAAGTAATATTGCTGACTCTTTACATATTGCTGTTTCATCGAATCAAATGAAAATACAGCATTTAGAAAGGCAAGCCCTCATGAATTCTGATACCTCGCAGTCGCTGCGTTCAGTAATTAAAGAAATACAGTTCCATAATATTATTCTTAGAGATAGTTTAGTGCAGGTTGAAGCCTACTATGAGAGCTTGCAATTAAAGCTCAACGGAAACGACTCCCTCTATAAATCGCAGCTAGCTAGGCTATCGAGCAAAATAAGTTCTTTAAAGCAAAAACTCATAGAAAAAGAAGAGTACATACAACTCTTAGAAGCAGAAAAGCAGCTCCTAGAAAAGCAGCCGGCTTCTTGGGAAGGCCCCACTGCGAAATACCACATACAAGGAAACATTACACAAAGAGTAAATTACAATGGAAAAGCCTTTACCTACTACAAAGTACAACTCAGCCAAAGCGAGATTAATATGTATTGGAAAGACAACACAGGAAGGCTATACGATAACTTTGGCCGCTTAAAAAATGCCCTTGCCTCTCAAGAGCGAGTACTAGCATTCGCTACTAACGGTGGAATGTACCACCCTGATCGCAATTCCGTTGGGCTATATATCGAAAAAGGTGAAGAAATTAGTCCTTTATCTACTATCAAAAAAGGTTCAGGGAACTTTTTCTTACAGCCTAACGGTGTTTTTAGTATTAGTAAAACAGGAAAGCCCTATGTGCAAAGTACCGAAGCGTATCAAAAACTAGATGTACCTATGCAATACGCTACGCAGTCAGGCCCTATGCTAGTAATTGAAGGGGAAATTAATTCATTATTCACAGAGAACTCCCCTAATTTCAACATACGCAGCGGCGTAGGTATCTTAAATAATAACGAAGTAGTTTTTGTAATTTCGGAAGAAAAAGTTCGCTTTCATGAAATTGCTAGTTTCTTTCTATCAATAGGCTGCAAAAATGCACTTTACCTAGATGGTGCCATCTCGCAAATGATGCTTCCGATGGCAGGCAAGTTCGATACAGGTGGAGGCTACGGAGTAATAATTGGGGTGAATAAAAAATAATTATTTGCGGAAATTAAGGAATTACCCTAATTTAATTTGAGAAAAAGTATCTCATTTTCAGATAGTTATCGCATATTAAACACAATTTAATTTCCCCTGAGTACTTAGAGCATGTTTAAAAATTTAATTTCTTAAAAACGAATTATCATAAAATAA
>CAZFQW010000306.1:3393-4948 GCA_964521225.1 uncultured Roseobacteraceae bacterium | reverse complement strand
TATTATTTTATGATAATTCGTTTTTAAGAAATTAAATTTTTAAACATGCTCTAACAAACAACTTCTTCCAAAATCGGAAGGTTTCATATTTCATATCCTAATTACAAGTAAGGACAGCCTACCTGAAGCTGTCCTTTTCTTATGCTCTTTTTATGGAGATTTTAGCTTTATTTCTGCAAACTTTACGTCAACCTAGTTCCCCATTATTTTAAGAGTAATCGGGATAAAATTCTGCCACCTACTCCCCAAAGAAATAAGATTTCTGCCCGCTAATATCCAACTCAACTTTAAACAAGCCACCACTATACGGAAATGCTTTCAGTTGTTCTTCGGAAACTCCTAATCTGGCGGTGGTGATGTACATTGTTTTTAAATTGTTGCCAGTAAATGCACACGAAGTAACATTAGGAGCGGGAACTTCAACTTTTTGCATCATTTCCCCATTTTCAGGATTCCAACGGATAACCGCACTTCCACCCCAATGCGCAATCCATAGTTTATCTTCGCTGTCGATACTCATTCCATCGGGGAAACCTGCCGACTCCGGTACTTCCACCGCCACTCTTGGGTTGCTAATTGCCCCCGTTTCCATATCAAATTCGTATTCCATCACTTTTTGTGAGGGAGTATCAATATAGTACATTTTGGTTTTATCCTTCGACCAAACAATTCCGTTGGAAATTGTGATGTCGCCGAGCATTTTTTCAGCGGTGCCGTTCTTGTCAATTTTATAAAGAGACGCCGCTTTGGGAATTTGCTCTAAATGCATGGAACCCACCCAAAGTCTGCCGGCAGGGTCGCATTTCCCATCGTTAAAGCGGATGTTACTGAGCGAATCTTCCGGATTTACCATTTTGGTAAGTTCCCCCGAAGGCAGTGCCATTTTAAAAATTCCTTCTTGCAAGGCTACAATTGCATTGCCTTCGGTATCAGGAACTACTGTTCCAATTCTGTGGGGCACTTCAAACACCTCGTCTTCGTTGGTAGCAGGGTCAAAACGGTGCAGCTTTTTTCCTTCGATATCTACCCAATACATTTTATTTTCTTGGTAATGCCAAATCGCGCCTTCGCCAAGGGCTGCCTGTACATCTAAAACCAAAGTGGCTTTCAATAACGGTACTTCCATATTTTTTAATTCTTCTGAGGGTTGTTCCTCTGCCTGTGTTTGTTGTTCTGTTGTTTTCTGGCCGCAAGAAAAAATAAGAAGGGCGACCAATAAGTTAAAAAAAGAGCATTTAAGTTGCATTATTTTGAATTTTAAGGGTCAATTTTAATTGAGTTTTGAAGGTAATCAATTCAACAGTGAATTGCATTTATAAATCTCTTATTGTGGAGAGCCTTCACGCTTTGTTAATTATGAAATATATAATGAATTGTATTTATTATTAAAAATTATGTAAATAATTGATTATATTGTTATAATATTTGCATAGAAATGACCTTTTATTTAAAATTGCATCATCAGTAATGAACAAAGCAGCAGCAAACGAGCGAAAGCAGTACAACAAACTAAAATAATGTAGGGTGGTGAAACTGGCAGCCACGCCCTCCTTTC
>CAZFQW010000306.1:0-3293 GCA_964521225.1 uncultured Roseobacteraceae bacterium | reverse complement strand
ATCATACGCTTCGAGGCTAACTGCTCCGTGAAGGTTCGACTCCTTCCCCTACAGCAATGCTTTGGCAAACGAGCGAAAGCATACAACAAACTAAAATAATGTAGGGTGGTGAAACTGGCAGCCACGCCCTCCTTTCTCGGGGGTGGAGAATTTGGGATAAACCGCTAGCGTATGATTACACAGGTTAAAGAGGCAATCATACGCTTCGAGGCTAACTGCTCCGTGAAGGTTCGACTCCTTCCCCTACAGCTAACTGGAAGCCTTCTCATATTTTGGGAAGGCTTTTTTGTTGCCTCTATCTCTGAGTTAAACTAACTTTATCCTATTAAAATAACCTTAAAGCCAAAAACATGAAAAAAGCATTAATCCTTGTTGATATCCAAAACGATTTTGTAACGGGCGGGGCTTTAGCCGTTCCGGAAGGGGAAACAATTGTTCCCACCGTAAACCAATTGCAAGAATACTTCGATTTAGTGGTAGCCACCCAAGATTGGCACCCTGCCGAACATGGTAGTTTTGCTGCGAATCACGAAGGAACAAAACCTGGCGAAATGATTGACTTAAACGGCTTAGACCAGATTTTATGGCCTGTACACTGTGTGCAAGGTACGCAAGGGGCGGAGTTTGTCAGCGAACTTTCTATGGATAAAGTGAAGGAGGTTTTTGTAAAGGGAACCGATACCGAAATTGACAGTTACAGCGGTTTCTTTGATAATGGGAAACGCAAGGCAACCGGTTTGGGCGACTACCTCAAAGAACAGGGCATTACCGATGTATATATTTGTGGCTTGGCTACCGACTATTGTGTGAAGTTTACCGCACTCGATGCAAAAGAACTAGGGTTTAATACCTGTTTAATCAAAGATGCAAGCCGAGGAGTGAACCTATCGCCCGGAGATGTGGAAAAAGCAATTGAGGCTATGGCGGCAAGTGGTATTCATGTTATTGAGAGTAGCACTCTTTTGGGCTAAGGGGTTTAATTATTCGTGGCAAGTGTAAAGAACATTCGAGCCACGAATAATTGTAGTTGTATTTTTCTTTACTTGTTACTGTTCAGCATATCTGTAACCATATCCTTCAGGATGTGAGCACCTCACAATAAACCGTATTTTACATGCATAAGCCTGTGTGTAACAGCTAAAGTTCGCATCATACTGAATCAGCCTTTACTTGATAAACTCAGGTTCTTTGTAAATAGGCTGCGGATATTTATAGAATCCTTCGCCTGTTTTTACGCCTAATTTCCCCTCGTCGATATACGATTTTAACAAGGCTGCGAACTTTTTACTGTTGGGTCGGTCAATGTTTTTGGTAACGTGCCAAGCAGTTTCAAGCCCAACGGTATCTAAAATACCAAAAGGGCCCATTGGCGCTTTAAAATTGACCATCCAAGAGCGGTCAATGTCTTCGATAGCAGCCACGTCGTTCACCAATAAATCGCCGGCTGCGCCCAAAATTTTCAGCAAAATGGCATTGAAGAGGTAGCCTGAGTTTTCTTTTTTTACGAGTACCGAAACCTGATTGAGCTTTTTCGCCATATCGTACAACAAATCAATTACACTTTGCGAAGTGGTTGGGTGCGGCATAATATCTACCAAATTGGCTAGGAACACATCGTGGAAATGGAAAGCGCAAAAAAGCGCAGGTCGACCTGTTGATTCTGCCATCATAGAGGGCAACAACGTAGAGGTATTTGTGGTGAAAATAGTGTGTTCGGGGCAAAGTTCACCAAACTGTTTCCAAACTGCCTGCTTAATGCTAAGTTCTTCCGGAACAGATTCGTTGATAAAATCGGCATTTCGGGCGGCTTCTTCTGCATTGGTGGTAAAGGTAATTCGCTCAAGTGCTTCGCTGAGTTGTTCTTCGGTGTAGCGTTGTTGTTTTACAAGGCTTTTCCCTATTTTCAGGTGCGTAGCTTTTGCCAATTCAAAAGACTTTTCGGTTATGTCGTAGATAGTGGTTTCAAAACCACTTAAAGCGGCTTGTAGCCCTACTCTCAATCCTAAAGTTCCGCTCCCTAAGACTAGGAAGTTTTTTATGTTGTGAATGTTCATTGGTTTTGTCATTTAATGATTTATTGATATTGAGTGTTTCTCTGAAATATACTAAGATTCATCCTATTTGGGAATTTGTTGTATCTGCTCAGGCACTAAAAATTTCCTACTGAACTTGCGAAGGTAATTTTAATTCACCCTTATTTGGGATTCTACCTCCCCAAGTTTGCCAAACTTTACCGAAAATCCTTTAACATTGACGGGAAAAAATCAACTTTCTACCATGAAGGACAAAATCTTACTTTTTTTAAAAGGGCTAGCGATGGGTGCCGCCGATGTGGTTCCGGGCGTTTCCGGAGGCACTATCGCTTTTATATCAGGCATTTACGAGGAACTCCTTTCTTCCATCAAATCGGTTGATTTAGAGGCGTTGAAGCTGCTTTTCACCTTTCAACTGAAAGCCTTTTGGCAAAAAATAAATGGCGGATTTTTAGTGGTTTTGCTGTTGGGAATCCTTACCTCAATTGCGTCTTTGGCAAAATTAATTTTATATCTGTTAGAAAACCACCCCATTTGGCTGTGGTCGTTTTTCTTTGGGCTAATCATCGCCTCGGCGTGGTTAGTGGCTAAACAGGTGAAAAAATGGAATCTAGGAATTGTCATTTCCCTAGTGGTTGGTGCGCTGGTTTCCTACTACATTACTACAATACAAACCCCCGCCGGGGCTTCTGCTTCGCTGCCTTACATTTTCGTTTGTGGTGCTGTTGCCATCTGTGCCATGATTCTACCGGGCATTTCCGGCAGTTTCATCCTCCTTTTAATGGGGGCTTACGAAACAATTCTTGGTACTATTAAGCACCTCGTAGAGGCGTTCCTGCATTTCGATTTAGCCACGGTTAAAGAAAGTTTGGCAATTGTTACCACCTTTGCCCTTGGCTGTTTGGTGGGTTTGGTGGCTTTCTCAAGGGTGCTCACATGGCTTTTTAAGCATTACCACGATTGGCTAGTAGCTGCGCTGATTGGCTTTTTAGTAGGTTCGCTCAATAAAGTTTGGCCTTGGAAAACCGTAGTGCAAGAACTCACCGAAAAACATAAAATCTACGGGAATGTTAGTCCTTTAGTGTTTGAGTCGGTTACAGGCAAGCCTGCCTATTTAGTAGGCGCTATCTTAATGCTTGTTGCAGGCTTTGTATTGGTTTACGGACTAGAACTCGTTTCCCAAAAAAATAGCGCAGAAAACAGTAAATAATTCAATAATTCAATAATTCAATAATTCAATAATTCAATAATTCAATAATT
>CAZFQW010000305.1:0-4958 GCA_964521225.1 uncultured Roseobacteraceae bacterium | reverse complement strand
GCTGAATAGCCGTTTGCAACAAGCTGTTCGATAGGTTTTCTACCGTATAAAAGGGCAGAAGAATTTTAAAAGCATTTTCGTTTCTATCGTTTAGCGATTGTTGTAGCGGGGTTATTCCTTGTTGATTTTGCTGTAAAGGGTTGGCTTTTGCATCGAGTAGCAATTGTAAAATAGCAGTGTTCCTTTTTTGCAGAGCTAAAAAAAGCATATTAGGTTTGCTTAATGGGCTAAAGTTAGCATCGGCATTGTGCTGAAATAATAGGAAACGAAGAACTTCTTCTACACTATTTTCAACCGCTAGATATGCCAACTGACTTGGATTAGTAACCGCTGTTGAGGGAAGTGCATTCCTATTTCTGTACAAGAAATCGAGGGAAACCATTTGATTTTTAACCACGGCATATTCCATTGGGCTATACTCCTTGTAGTTTCTTGCTTGAGATATAAAGTTGTTTTTGAGCGCACTTTCTAAATAAGTTAAATCGCCTTCCGCTATTTTGTTATAAAACTCTTTACTGAAATCTGAATTGAGGTTCTCTCTTCGGTTTTTAGCTTCTACCAAGTTGGGGTTGCAAGCGAGGGCTTCATCTAAAAGCTTCATTTCTTCCATTGGCGATTCTGCCAACTGCGATTTAAAGTAATGCGCTTCGGCAAAACAAGAGGATTTTTGGAGTGCTTCCTCAATAAACCTATTTCTGAAAGTAGCGAAACTCTCATACTGATATTGTCGGTAAAGTTGATGTTTTCTTTTTGCTGCTGTTAGCAATGCATGGGCATCGGGGTTAGCATCATTTTCTAAAGGGCAAGTTACACTTTTGCACAAAAGGGCGTTGTTGGTTTGGTATCGTTCGCCGTAGAGCATCCCTCGCATTTCCCTTGCCGCATTTTTCTTTTGCTGTTGGTGGAAACCCACTAGGCATTCTTGGTATTCTGCCTGCGAAAGGTAGCACTGTTCGCTACTTTCGTAAATAACTTTTGCTGCATTATCTAAGGCGATTAAACGAGCTTGTTCCGCCTGTTGTCTATCGTTTTCATATTTATCTTCTATTTCTTGCTGAACGGTTTTTTCTATATTTTCTACGAGTTCTTTGGGTTCTCTTCTGTTAGGGAAAATTTGCCCTGCTTCGTAAAATCGCTGGAGCGCATTCATAAATTGTCTTTCTCTAGTAAGAGCTTTTCCTTCGTTTAGTAGATCCTTGTAAGACTCTCGAAGGAAGCGATTAATTCCCGCAACTTGTTCAGCTACATAGGTACTTCTTTCGGGTAAAAAGCCCTCTGCGGCGGCAAATCGCTCTCTTGCGGCTAAAAAATCTTGTACACTTTGCCCTTTTTCTAAAAGCACTCTTGCCTCGTAGTCTAACCGTTTAAACTCAGCAAGGCGATTTTCTATTTCGTTGATTCTCTCGGGGTATTGTAACTGCCCCGGTATCAATTTTTCTGCTTGTAAATACAACTCCCTAGCCTCTAAAAATAGACCTTCTCTGTAGAACCTATTTCCCCTTCTTTCCAATTCAGTGAAAGCACCCAATTGTTTTTGTAAAACCTCTCTTTGCCTTCTGGGTTCAACCGCCTGGGGGTTTAGGTCAATTGCATAGCTGAGCCACTCAATTGCTTCTTTGTTATTGCCTTCTTCGATAGCGCGGTTCGCTTTCACCATAAAGAAATCGAAAGTGCGTTGTCGGAAGCTCGAGCCACCTCCAAACTCAATTTTTTTAATACTAAGTGTGTTGAGTTTTACCTCTTGGTTTTGAATAGCCTTTGCCTCCTCGGCAGACTTCCCAATAAAGAGCAAATGCCAAGGCACTTCAACCGTAGCTTCATTGCCCCACTCTCCACCAGAAGAAGGCATCGTATTAATTTCAAACTCGATATTGCCAATACTTTCGCCATCTACACGAGCATGCGCCCTTAGTGTTAGTTTTATCAAACTAAAAAGGTTGAGATGGCGAGCTTGTACGGTAGGTGTTTTAAAAACTTTACCATTGTATTTTACCTCATTACCTACATACCACTGAATAGCCGTAGTAACTTTACAATGAGCACCGGCAGGGTTAAACTGATACCGAAGGCTCAAAGAGTTGATAGAAGGGCTTGCCTCTTGGGCGCTTGCATACGGGGCGGTCCAATCATTTAACGTGAGTGCTCCTGCGCTATTCTGAGCATTTGAAATGAAGGCTAAAAGTAAAAATCCAATTGTGATAAGCAGTTTCATAGTCAGTCAGAGTAAAGTTTTACATGCATTTCAAGTTAGTACTTATATTTTAAAGACGAGATTTTTGTCTGTAAGATGATACAACGCTACTTAACAAAGCTTAAAAATGAATTTTGCCATAGGGTTCTAGCAAATTTTTATTATCAATTTTCCACACCTAATTACAGACCTACTATTAGCTTGACTACTTTTTAATGTAGGTTTTGATGGTGGTTTTGAGTAACGACATGGATTTTTTGCCTTTTTCAAAGAAAACTATCAAATAAGGCATCTAAAAAGGCTTGTTCATAGTTTCTGTTTTAATCAAATTCGGCACCTGACTTTAGAACGTTTTGTCGTCGTTTTTAAAATCATAAAAAAACTGATAATCAGTATTTTGTTCTTTAGATGCAGTAATGTACGCATTGATTGAATATCCCAAAAAAAGTAGTAAAGTGAAGCTAAGGAACGGTGAATAAATAAATTGCTATTGATTGAAGTTTGTTTTTGAGGCTATCCCAAAGAAACAAGAGAAAAAGATAATTTACTTATTTTCCGTTCCTAAATAATTACCAATTAGTTTTGCCCATCTTTTACCTTAAATGTATTAAATGATGAGTACAGTTCTAATTATTGGTGCCGGAGGTGTTGGTAGTGTTGTTGCCCATAAATGCGCTATGGTACCTAGCGTTTTTAGTAAAATAATTTTGGCGAGTAGAACCGTTTCTAAATGTGAAACCATTGCTCAGCAAGTGAAAGAAATGCGTAATGTAGACATTACCACTGAGCAAGTTGACGCCGATAATGTACCTGAAATGGTGGCACTCATCAGAAAGTACAGTCCAAAAATTGTGATAAATGTTGCGCTGCCTTACCAAGATTTACCAATTATGGACGCTTGTTTAGAAACCAAAACGAGTTATTTAGATACTGCCAACTACGAACCTATCGACGAAGCAAAATTTGAGTACAAATGGCAGTGGGCATACCAAGAGCGATTTAAAGAAGCAGGCATTACCGCAATTTTAGGCTGTGGTTTCGACCCCGGCGTAACGAGCATATTTACGGCACATGCCCTCAAACATCAGTTCGATGAAATCCACTATTTAGATATTGTAGATTGTAATGCGGGCGACCACGGGAAAGCCTTCGCTACGAACTTCAATCCTGAAATCAACATTAGAGAAATCACCCAAAAAGGAAAGTATTGGGAAAATGGCGAGTGGGTAGAAATTGAAGCAATGTCAATCCATAAACCTATTGAGTACCCAAGGGTTGGCGCGAAGGAATCTTACCTGCTCTACCATGAAGAGTTGGAATCGTTAACTAAAAATATTCCTACCCTTAAAAGAGCACGTTTCTGGATGACCTTTTCAGAGGAGTATATCACCCATCTCAGGGTTTTAGAAAATGTAGGGATGACTAGAATTGACCCTGTCTTTTACGAAGGAAAAGAAATAGTTCCTTTACAATTCTTAAAAGCAGTATTGCCAGAGCCGTCTTCTTTAGGCGAAAATTATACGGGGCAAACTTCTATCGGCTGCCAAATTAAAGGCATCAAAGATGGAAAAGATAAAACCTATTACATCTTTAATAACTGCGACCACGCCGAAGTTTACAAAGAAGTAAAAGGGCAAGGAGTAGCCTACACCACAGGAGTACCTGCTATGATTGGCGCCATGATGTACCTAAAAGGGTTGTGGAAAAAAGAAGGGGTGTACAATGTAGAAGAGTTCAATCCCGATCCATTTATGGAGCAACTCAACATTCACGGGTTACCCTGGGAAGAGCAAATAAATGTAGAGTTACCACACACCTATGAATAAAAAGCGCACATTTTTTTCTATAAAATTTGAGATTCAAAGATAATTTTCAATATTTGTGTCATTCATTAGTAAACATTTAGTGCACTGTACTAAGTATTTCTTTTTCATAGCTGGTTGAAAGAATCACAACGGGTAGGCAATTTGCTTACCCTTGTGTTTTTTTTTGCCCTTTACTTTTTACCTGTCTTTCTAATAACCCAAAAATCATCCTATCAGTTTTACTGTTTTTTTGATTTTAACAGTACTATATTTTGTGGGTTAGATAAATCTTTGTAATTTCTTTGTTAATGAATAAAAATTAACAAAGAAAGTTATGAAATCACTCCATGAAAACTGGCTAACAGAAGGGCTTATCGATTACGAGTACAAGAAGTACATTTTACTCGCCTATTTACAAAGCACAAAAAAAGCTTTTGAAAAAAAAGAGGTGTACCCGCACCTCAACGATTTAGTTTTCCACTATCGCAACCTGACTAAAATCAGAGATAATAAAGCAATTTATTACGAGAATTTCCCCCAAACAATTAGCCATGCCGACTTTAAAAAGCTTGAAATTGTTTACAAGCAAATTATTGACGACGACGAGATGATGAAGGTAATAGAAGAAATACTTTACTTTGCTTTGCCTAAGCTTAAAAACCTACTGGAAGAAGGGAAGGAAATATATGAGTTTATTGAAGAGAATATTGAAATAGCACCCATAGGAATCACCCCTCTATATTCTGATGAAGGGTATTTCTTTTTAAAACCACATGAGTATACTGAAACCTATATTTTCCGTTATAAAATCAGTATTTTTGAAGCCTCCGACGAGCGTTTCCAAGGCATCAACACGGAGCTTATAGAAAAGTCGAAAAAACGAATAGGGGAGACCTATGAAATGAAAAAACTAGCATTGGCAAAGCAGTTTAAATACTTGCCAAATCCTGCTACGTTCTTAG
>CAZFQW010000304.1:0-4964 GCA_964521225.1 uncultured Roseobacteraceae bacterium | reverse complement strand
GTATTGTCTGTAAGCGAGCCACTGATTTCCAACTCATCAGCTTGTGCATCTACATCTAACACTACTGCATTATTAACAATGACGTCATCAAATAGGGTAGGAACACAACCACAATTCCAAGTGGTAGGGCTTGACCAATTTCCATCGGCGACTGAAGTAATAACTAAACCGATTCCTTCAATGGATATATTAGGTGAATTATAATTGGTAAGTACTTGGTTTGTTGTTAGTTGATTTGGCCCAGCAATATTGGAGGCAACTATATTTCCAGCTACAGAACCTAGTGGAGGGGCATCGAGTGTGCCGTTAGAGTTTGGCGCCGTGTTAGCCAATACTTCAAAATTACCTACACCATTTCTAATACTTACCCTTCCATGATTCCCAGAAGCCCCCACTGTTACGATGGCTCCTTGTCCTAAACTGGTAATTGTCGCCCCTGTTAAAGCCACTCCTCCATTTGCAAGAAGCGTTACATCGCCCCCAATGTCTCCCGTTGCATTAGCATTATCTATCGCAACATTTCCCGAGCCACTTATAAAAGTAATGTTACCCGCCGGTGCTGTTCCCGAAGAGTTAGCATCAGCAAAACCAGTATTAGTTACATTACCATCTGCTTTTACGTAAATATTTCCACCGTTATTAGAGGCATTGGTAAAAAGTCTTGCGCCATTGAAGGTACTAGTTGCCCCGTTAGCTTCAATAAAGATATTTCCCCCATTCCCTGCCGTAGAGGATGCATCTACATCATTAACTACAATATTTCCATTGGAAAGTATAGTAACATTTCCTCCATTCGCAACTCCAGAATTCGTAGAAATATCATTCCCTGTAATTGCGCCATTAATACTCTCCAAATAAATATCCCCCCCCTGAAAAGTTACATTCGCCGTGGTAATATCCCCTCCTGTGATAATACTGAGGTTGTTTCCGTTCCCTTGCAACGTTGGATTTAAAGCACCATCGTTAAAAGAGCCAGGTAAAACAGGCGATTGAATAGTAATATTGGCAGTAGCTGGACTAAAACTTACATTGCCTTCCATCGTGACAGCTCCACTGCCATCGGCTCTACCTATGATGATTTCGCTAAAGGTAGTTTCGTCGATGGCAGCAATATCGTTATCTATTAAATCGAGTTGTGAAACAGTGCCATTGTTTGTTCCGCCTAAATCTATGGGGATGTTTGCGTTGAAGGGTTCTAGGGTGAGCGTGCCGTTATCTGCGGCAGTTGCTCCAGAGGCGGTAATTGCATTAGCGGTTGCTGGTAAATCTATTTCATTGGCACTTAAAATGATATTACCACCAGTGCCCGTACTGTTAGCATTTGCATGAATGGGGAATTGGACATCTATTGTACCACTCGCTACAATATC
The DNA here is from genome assembly GCA_964521225.1 of uncultured Roseobacteraceae bacterium. GTDB lineage: Bacteria > Bacteroidota > Bacteroidia > Cytophagales > Flammeovirgaceae > CAYUJH01. The sequence continues at coordinate 3,594 of CAZFQW010000304.1, read as the reverse complement.
AATTAAACCTCCACTTAAATCGGCAGTAGTTGCCAAACCATTCGCTGTCACAATAAAATCGCCAGAAGCATCAACAAAAATACTTCCTCCGCTTGTTCCAGGACCTGAAGAACCAGAGAAAATACCATTACTAATGATGGTATTAGCTTGTAAATCCACAATTCCCGAACTGCCTGTATCACTGCTAGCATCTACAAGACTCACAGTAATATCACCTGTAGCAGTCATCGTAATATCTCCTGCATTGCTAGTGCCTGATACCACAGTAGTAGATATAGTACCGCTTATGTCTAAAGAGATATTGCCATTTTTTGCGTTTAATGAGTAATCCCCTGTGGCATCCACATTATTTACCATGCTACCCATGGTAATATTCGCCCCTTCAATGGATACATTCCAACCTTGTGAACGAATGATATCTGCTGCATCGCTCATCACAAAATCTCCAGTGCCATCGTTATCAGCATCGGCGACGATGGTTAATGTACCTCCGGAAGAATTTAAGGTGAGTCCATTATCTGCTAAATCATTCAGAGTAATATCGTTGGTTGCTTCTAATCTTACATTGCCAATTAGCGTTTCTAGAGCCGATTCAGAAATGGTGAAATTGCCCGCACCTCCATCGGCTTGTAAAATTTCGCTATCACCCAATTCTGTATCATCTGCTCCACCACCGCCATCGGCTATAATGATATTGGTGGGGTCTAGGGAAAGCGTACCGGGCGTTCCATTTGCCGCACCGTTGTGTACTTTCCCTCTAAATTGCAAGTCGCCTTTTGCCGATACCTCCACAAAACCGCCGTTGCCACTTGTTGGCCCGCCTTGGGCTTCAATCGTGCCGTAAAATTGCGTGCGTTCCTCCGCCCACACAATTACTTTCCCTGCGTTTCCGTTTTCTTGTGCGCTTGCATTTATGATTGCCTTGGAGCTAATAAAAGTATTTTGAGCTTTGGCTCTTGCTCCTTTTCCCTTTTCGTCGCCTCCTACCAAAATAGTTCCCCCTCCATTTTTACCCGATGCGTCGAGTATAGCGCCTTCTTTTACGTACACGACGTTCTTGCTCAGTAATTCTATATGATGCGCTACAATGCGCTCGGCTACCAACATAGAGTCTGTGGCAAACAGCGATACCTCTGGGGCTGTGATTGCCGCATTTACATTTAAGATTGCTACTTGCTTATTGGTAATTTTACGAGATGCATATAATTTAACTTCCCCTAAAGTAGTGATAGATTCGTTAACCACAATGTTAGTGGCATCAATGCTTATATCCGTTTCAGAGAGCGAAAGTGCCTCGTCGAAAACCACGGTAAGAGGGGCTTCTCCTAAGGCATTGCCTTTAATATGGAGTCTTTTCCCTAGAATATTTTTGGGGAAATGCCCGATGTAAAGTGTGCTTACTTCTTTCCCTGCCTCAATAACTATGTTTCTATTGAAAGGAATCTCCCGCCGTTCAGCAGTATTTTTATCGGTTAGTATTAGTTGATTATTGACAACTTCTAGCTGTAAAAATTCACCTTGTGGTAATTCTACTAAAGTTTCATCATTTAAAAAACTAAATGATGCTTGACTAGAAGCCGGCTTAGAAGAGTTAAAATTATTATAAAATAACACCCATGTTACGCCTAATAAAATGGCGATAACGATAATAGAATGCGTAGATGAACTGTAAAAATTTCTCATAAACTAGCTATATATAGTAAAAATGGTCTGAGTTATATAATACGTAAACGATTCGATTATCAGGAAAAAGGCACTTACTTTCTATCAAAAAGTAAATGCACTTTTTGAAACTATTCAAGAAGCAATTTTACAAAAATTTATTACTTAAGTATTTGGTTCACAATATAATTTAAGAGAGGATAAAGCAAATAATCATACTACTATACATTTCGGTTTGTGAGGGCCAAAACCAAAGCAGCGATGCCGTGGCTAATATAGTAAACCGCCGAATTCTCCACTGCCCACTTCACCCACAACCGCTAGTCTAGTAATATGGCAAATTACCACCGTACAATTTGCTCATTAATAACGTGCAAAATGTGTCTTTAGGTTTTATACAGCGCATTAATTTATCTTGAAATTCTTGGTATTTTCAAGATAAAACAGCGAGCGATGTGAAATATTGGTTGGTTGGTTTTATAGTAATGGCAATTACCGATTTAACTAAAAACCACCAAATAGCCTCGCTAATCGTCTTCTTGAGGGGTTTTTGAAGCTACTTTCGAACGTAATTCCAACAAAAAAGCCTTTACTTTCTCTAATGAGCGAATAATTTCTACTGTATTAGAAACGCCGTTACCATTTTTTAGAATTTCCTGAGCACCGCTTAATGTATATCCTTTCTCTTTTACAAGATGGTAGATTGTCCCTAGTATTTCTAAATCTTCTTTGGTGTATTGCCTTACACCGTTTTTATTTTTTCTTGGTTTAATAATATCAAACTGGCTCTCCCAAAATCTTATGAGAGAAGTAGATACCTCAAACTTTTTAGCCACTTCACCTATGGTATAATATCTTTTCTCTATTTCCATCTCAACGAAACGAAAGTTTATAAAAAAAGCAGTAACTCCTAAAGTTACTGCTTTCCTTTTATAATTCTAATTTGCTACTGCCCTAAAGACTGATTCTCTTCACTTGCTTTTATGAGTAGGATTTCATATTCCTCCGGAGTTAGGTCGCCATGGAAGTAATTCGTCGGGTTTGTTTTATTCCCATTATGAATTACCTCGTAATGTAAATGAGGTGCTACCGATAAGCCTGTGTTGCCTACTTCGCCAATTTTCTGACCACGTTTCACCACCTGACCTTTTCTTACATCAAACTTACTCATGTGGGCATACTTGGTAACATAGCCAAAACCATGATTGATTTCAATTTCATTGCCATATCCACCCAAATTTCTGTTAGTTGTAACCACTTTACCATCTCCCGTAGCGTAAATAGGCGTGCCTACGGGAGCAGAGAAATCACAGCCTGCATGCATCTTTTTCACTTTCAAAATAGGGTGCATACGAGTTCCGTATCCTGAAGCAAATCTTTTCAAGTTTTTATCTGAAATAGGGCGAATTGCAGGAATCGACGCTAACATTTCTTTCTTATTGAAAGCAAGTTCAAAAAGTTGATCGTAAGACTTTGTCTGAATATACATCTGACGTTTCAGTAAATCAATTTTACTCATCGTCTCCAAAATCAAATCTTCGTGTGTCAAATTTTTATCGATTAAATCTTTATAGCGCTCTCTACCTCCTATTCCTGCCATTCTTATTTGCTCGGGAATAGGCTCGGCTTCAAATACAACTCTATAAACATTATCGTCGCGCTCTTGGAGTGTAGAGGCTACAGTTTTAAGGTTATCTACCTCTTTATTTAAAAGGCTTACTGAATACAATAAATCTGTATTTTCTTTTTGCAATTGCTTTTCTTTTTGCGAAGGGAAATACTGTGATTTAACAATCGAGATGATAAATCCGAAGAGGATACAAACCGAGAGTAATCCCAAACCATTTAGCAATACATCCACTTTGGATGTTTTAACACGCTCGTATCGGCAGGTCTCTGTGTCGTAGTAGTAACTTATTTTAGCCATTAGTA
>CAZFQW010000303.1:0-4988 GCA_964521225.1 uncultured Roseobacteraceae bacterium | reverse complement strand
GGATAAATTAATTTTAATAGAAAAGAATTTATCGTAGAATGAGAATTTTGCTGCTATTACTTGTTGCACGAATCTAAAATTTCTCCTGTTTTTTTCACTATCAAAACCATTATCAGCATTTTAATACATGTAACCGAATATTTTTCTTACCATGTAGGCCGAATTTCTTACTTTGTGAAGGCAAAACAGAATCGGGATTTAGGTTATTACGATGGGCTTAATTTAGATATAACCTCTTAATTATGTATGAGCAATTAGAAAAAAATTGGTTCTGTTTAGCGACTCAGTTTACCACTATAAAAAGTGCACAAAAAGCTTTTTTGCTGCTAAAACAACAGTATACAGGCAGTAGCAGACATTACCATAATTTCGAGCATCTTAACGCCATGTTTAAGGGTTTAGAATTATCTGAATCTAAGATAAATAAAATCGAAATTATTCAGTTTGCAATTTGGTTTCACGATGTGGTTTATAATGCCTATAAAAAAAATAATGAGGTAAGAAGCGCAAAAAAAGCAACTAATTTTTTAAATACATCTTCCTTTGCTAAAGAAAAAACACAGAAAGTGGTTCTATTTATTGAAGCTACTGCAAAACACGAACTGCTTATTCACAATAATGACTTGGCTCTTTTCTTAGATTTAGATTTATCTATTTTGGGAAGCGAAAGGTCTGTATATCAATCATATACTAAAAAAATAAGAAAAGAATATCAGCTAATTCCTGCATTTATGTACAAAAAAGGCAGGAAAGCAGTACTTCAGCATTTTATGAGTCGAAAGAATTTATATTTTACTCCTGAGTTTCAGGAAAAATTAGAGGAACAAGCACGGGAAAATATTGCTTGGGAAATAGATTCTCTAAACTAAACACTCTTAATTTAGAGAATTTATTCCCTGATTTTCAAATAATCATAAAAATAAATGTATGATTAAATATGAAAGTTTGCTTAATTATTGCAACCGCTATTCATTTTCCTTTTTCAAAAATTTTGATTTAGAGACATACAGCTCCTCAAAAAGATTGATGCTTCCTCCGGTGAAATAGTTATTTCTGTTTTGGGTGGAATGCATTATATAAGCTAGGCTTTCATCTTCGTAGCACGAAACCTCTATGGCTGCCATATTATCGCCTTCAAAAGTAACTTTGAATTGTGGTTGTTTATCGGCAATATCAAAATTATCTTTAAAATCGTTCATAGATTTGTTTTGAATTTTAGAGAGGAAGTTTGCCGTAGCGGTAGAGTCGGCAGTCTGCCCATCAATTTGCCAAGTATTGCCCATTTTATTTAATACAAAGCTGCTATCGGCAGGGTAATCGAATCGTACAGATTTTATGTTGCTTGGGTTAAATTTAAGGAACGATTTATCACGATAAGCAGAAAATGCTTGTCTAAAAGTTGAACTTAACGCGCCATCGATTGCAAATACTTCGTTGCCATTGGCAGGTTTCACAAAACTATATACTTTTCGAGTAGTGTTGTTATAACTGAATTTCCCAATCATTAAATCAGCTACCAAACTTCCATCGGCATACACCTGAACCTTCGTTCCTAATGAATCGGTTACTTCGTAGTTTTTCCATCGATTATTGTTGAGTGCAACAAGTCGCTGTGGTTTCATTGCTTGGAAAGGCCCAACAGCACTTTTAATGATATTTATATTCGCATTATCTTCAATTTCGCCCTGTTTGGCTACCCATTTTCCATCGTTTTTTTCTAAAGAGAAAGGCTTGTTCTCCGAAGAGAGCATAGGGGTAATTACAATTTTATCGATACTAGCAGTATCAATGGTATAAAGCGTTTCTTTTAAGGTTCTGTCGCCGTTATTCCCTGTAATCTTGGTGATAGCAAAAATGCTGATAAGAATACCAAGAACTGCAATCAGTGTTTTGTTATTAAGTTTATTCATAATTTTCCTCCATTCTTTTTATTCTGATACTTTTTCTTTTTTGCATTCTAAATAAACCGTATAGCACCACCAATAAAATAGGGGCTAAGAAATTGCCATATTTTAAGGATGATTTAGTAGCATCGTCAAGCTCATCGATTGGCCGCGAGGTAATGCCTTTTGTTCTTAAATCTACCAAGCCGGTGTCATCGGAAAGCCAGTCGATGCTATTCACAAAAAAGCTAAGATTATCGGCTTGGATAGGCTGCTCTTTTTCTTCTTCTCTTGCATTAACCACAAAATCGCCATCACCAATTACCACAATTTTTGAGTTAGCTTCTTCAAAGAGTTTCCCCTCAAAAGCGGCTGCAACCACTTCTTTTCCTAAAGGGAAGTCCGTTTCTTGCCACTGTTTTTGAATATCGAAATAGGCAGGAGCAACTTGAGTAGCCGAACGTTCAGAGGAAAACGCTAAAGGTGTGAATTTTACTTTGCTAGAGTCGCCATCAAAACTTAGTGGACTTATAAATGGAAAGGCTGCAAACTCTAACCCACGGGTGATAGGGTGGTCTGCAAATTTCTCGATTTTAGGTAGATACGGAAAAGAAATATCTCGTACCATTCTAAAGAAACCCTGCGATTGCTGCACTTGAACCGAAAGGCAGTTGGCATCTAATAAAAATTTATTTTCAATTACAATTCCTTTTCTCGAAAGCCAGTCTTCTAAACCTGTATTGATTGCTGTACCTGCTAAGGTTTGTAAATCTCCTTTTACCTTATTGTAAGCCACTAAAACGTTTCCGCCTCTTTTCATAAAATCATCAATATGCTTCAATTGCTTTTCGCCGATGGAGTCTTCTGGGGCAACAATGGCAATTGTTTTGAACCTATCGGGAATTGAGGTTGAATCATTAAGGTAATAATCTTCCACGTTATAAAGTACTTTTAAAGCTTCGGTACCTTGTTTGATATTACTAACACCCGCTTCGCCATGCCCTTTAATAAAGGCAATAGCAGGCTTATCTAATACAGAAATCTTCTTGATACTCGTAGTGAGTGTATATTCCATCGCTTCACCGGGTTGCATAAACGGAATTACTTCTTGTTGGTCGCCCATCTGAATAATAGCTCCCATGTATGCTTCCTGCTGTTTCATTTGGTCCTTTTCTCTTACATTAATCATGATAGGATTAATTCCTGCTTGTATAGCCTCTTGTTTTATTTCATCGGATTCGTTGGGATTGATAAACTCGTATACTATGTTACCAGCAGAAATATTAGCATATTCTATCAACAAATCTTTAAAACTTTGTCTTGTAGTTTCAATGGCTGGCGGAAGGTTTTCTGAGAAATAAGCCTTCACGGTTACAGGCTCTACCAGGTTTTCAAGAATATCTTCCGTAGCAGTACTAAGTGTGTAGCTTTTACTTTCAGTGAGGTCTAAACGGGCAAAGTAATCTGTTGAAAGTAAATTTGCCAATAAGATGATTCCTAAAGTCAACAATACGGTTGTATAAAAAGATTTTTTAGTTTTCATGATAATTATGCAGTTAAGTTTCTCTTTGCTAAACTCATTTCGGAAAGGATAATACCCATTGCTACAATGCTGAAGAAGTAGAGTAAATCTTTCGTGTCAATTACCCCTCTGGCGAGCGATTCAAAGTGAGTGGTTAAACTCAAATAGTAAAATGTTTGCCCTAAAATTCCATTGAAATTATAAGACAGGACATTAAAAATCACATGGAAAAATAAGCCAATAAACAGGGCTAAAAGAAAAGCAACAATTTGGTTGTTTGTAATACTACTGGTAAACAAACCAATGCTGATGTAGGCAGCACTCATGAGTATCAGCCCCAAGTAACCGCACCAAACTGCACCATGATCCACATTACCTATGTTAGCAATGGTAACATAATAAGGGATGGTAAAAACTAAACTAATGACTATCAATAACATACAAGCTATAAATTTCCCCAAAACTACTTGCCGATCCGAAACCGCTTTGGTGAGTAGCAGTTCAATAGTGCCTGTTTTCTTTTCTTCTGCCAACATACGCATTGTAATAGCAGGGGTAAAGAAAAACAAGGTCCAGAAGGCAATGTTGAAAAAAGTTTGAAGATTTGCTTGCCCCACTATAAAAATATCATTCCCATACAGCCAAGTAAAAAAGCCACTAAATCCTAAAAATAGGATTATCATTATATAGGCTATTAGAGAGTCGAAAAACGATTGCAATTCACGTTTTGCAATAATCCATACAAGTCTCATTACTATAATTATTTAGAGTAAAAATTATTTAATAGAAATTTAAATTGAACACTATTTTGTAGTAAGATTTCTAAAAATATCTTCTAATTTGGTTTCAGTAGGGGTAAGTTCGGTAACAACCCAGTTGTTATCTACACAGAGTTTAAAGATTTCTCTTGCCGATTGCGCCTCTGGTTTGCTTTGAATTTCAAATTTACCTCCATCAAGAATTTCGGTAGAAGCTACAGTACTGAGTGCCATCACTTTAGACTTTATCTCGTCGATAGCTCCGTCTTCAATTTTTACGGTAAGAAGTTCGTGCCCCTGTGCCTGTTTCCTAAGCGAATCGGAAGTACCGTCGGCAACTATTTTACCTTGGTTAATAATTAAGATTCTATCGCAGGTTGCCTCTACTTCGGGTAAAATATGTGTGCTTAAAATTACGGTTTTTTGTTCCCCAATCTCTTTAATTAGCTTTCTAATTTCAACAATTTGGTTGGGGTCAAGCCCTGTGGTTGGCTCATCGAGAACGAGTACTTCGGGGTCGTGTATCATGGCTTGGGCTAAACCAACTCTTTGCCTATATCCCTTAGAAAGCTCCCCTATTTTTTTGTGTTTTTCTGCATTTAAGCCACAAAGCTTTACCATTTTTCGGGTTTGTGTTTCAATATTAGATTTACTAACCCCTTGTAGCGAAGCAGCAAATTTGAGATAATCGACCACAGGCATATCGAGGTAAAGAGGGTTGTGCTCGGGCAAATAACCAATATGCTTTCGCAAATGGGTGCCTTCTTTTGCTACCGATTTTCCACCAATTTGTACATCGCCATTATCAATAGCTATGTAATTGGT
>CAZFQW010000302.1:0-4995 GCA_964521225.1 uncultured Roseobacteraceae bacterium | reverse complement strand
AAACCCATTATATGCCAGCAAAAGAAACTGCTAGAAAAATAAAGGGCTTAGAAAAGCAAAGTATCGATAACCTTTTGATTAATACAGTAGCACCACTATTAATGGCAGTAGGGATTCGCCAACAAAGCGAACATTTTAAACAAAGGGCAGTTGGTTTGCTCGAACAAATAAAGCCAGAGAGTAACAGGTACACTAAAATATGGGAAGCAGAAGGTATAAAGTTACAGTCGGCATTCGATACACAGGCAGGGCTTGAGTTGTACCAAACTTTCTGCGCTCATAAAAAGTGCTTGTCTTGTAAAATTGGGGTTGAAACTTTAAGGAAAACCCCTGCTTAAACTATGGGTTAAGCATTTCAATGACTTTCTTCTTAGCGTCTTCGGGCAAATCCTCCCACATGGTTTTGTAAGCATTTGAAAGGAGGATTTCAACGGTAAGAATTCTACTAAAATCATCTTCTGACTTATTTAAACCTACCGTTAGTTCTGCTGAGTTTTTTACGACACTTTTCAGCATCTGACTTCCCATAAATGCTCTTAAAAAAGCGAGGTTTTCCGTATTTAACTGTTGTTCGTTCGCGATAGAAACTACCTCAAATTTCCCCACATTTTCAGCAAAATAGTTAATGCCATCAATCCTGCCTAGTTCGCCTTCGTAGCTGCTCAGACCCATGTTTTGAGATTCACTGGCATGCCCAGAAAACTTGCCATTCACCGAAGTAGAGTCGCTCAGGGCAACAAATTCTTTTACCAACAACCCAAAAGCAGTGAGGTAATCCTTTAAAAATACATTGTAGTAGGCTTTGCTTTGGTCGTATTGTAACGTGGTGGCATTGCCTAGCCCGAACGGATTATGCTGTAATTGCAGTGTTAGTTTTATATTTTTTGCTCGTTCACCGTACCGGCTAACTTTAAGCGTATGTTTTAATTGTGCAGAGGTACGCGTTTGCATTCTCAGTTGATTGCTCCATTCGTTTACCAATGTGTTACTATGTTGTAAATAATCGGTAGCAGAAATAGATTTTGCGCTGTTTTCTTGCTTTGTTTTTAAAGATTGCTCAATGCTGTTAAGGGAAATTCCGGAGTTGATGGTTTCCCCTGCTGTTTTTTCTACATTAATTTGAAGCAAGCGGTCGGTTGAGGTAATCGACTCAATTTTCACATCTCCCAAATAAAGTTGCCACACTTCAAGCGAGCGAGAACCAAACTTTTTGTGCTCTCTCTTCAGAACAATATTGTAGGCTTTTGTAGTGAAATCGCTGTACTCTTTACCACCGAGAAGCCTCCCTGTAAATCGTTGTTCGCACACGATAGTCCCCGTATAGCTTCCGTTATTTTCTCGGCGAAGCGGCTCTAACCACCGCATATCTTCGTGGGAAATTTTTGTTTTCTGATAAGATGAGTTCTGAATTTTCCGTAGGTAACTGCCAATCGGGTATCTTTTAATAAGCTTGCGGCTTGTGCTTGCTACTTCCATGAAATTATTAGGGGAAGTAAACATTTGCGTAGCAGGCTGTAAAGAGTGTTTCCTGATTTCTGCACTGTATTCTTTGTTGGTAAGTAACTCCAAATAGTTTGTAAAGTCTTTTACCTTCTCCATAGCTCGCAGAGAATATGCATTTAGTTCTTTCTGACTTAGCGAACTCTTGGCAGGAGTTAAAAATTCTTGTGTAGCAGTTTGCGCTTTTATCCACTTTACATTGAGAACAAGATATATCGCCAAAATGGTTATTTTCCAGTTCATATTATATCCCCACATATTTCAATTCAATCACCATAAAATATACTTTTTGCTCTGAGTTACTGAGTGCCACTTTGGTGGTAATTTGTTCTATTTGAGGCTGCGGTTTGGTAATTAGTTCTAAAAATGCTGTTCTATTTATCTTTTCCTGTTCAACGCCGTCGGCATCTACTACTACTACCACTAAATTTTCTGCATAAATTGCCTCTGTTTTTTTGCGGTTATCATTCCAGCTATCATAATCTTGTAGGATAGTTGAGTTGGCGTCAATCAGTTCAAGGTTATTTTGCAGAATCCCCAAAGGAGGGAGTGCTAAGGTGTAATTAACGGCTTGCGCTACATAGGTAATCGTATCGGAGGTAAAATAGCCCTCGCAAGCAATCGTTATTTTCATGGTTTCCCCATTGGCAGGGAGTAGGTAACAGGCATCGGCTGCGCCGTTGTAAATCCCTTGGATTTTACCCTCTTTCCAAACAGTGATTTCAGCATTATTTACGGGGTTTCTCGAAAGGGCATCGGTAACGCACAACTTAAAAGTATTTTCGGTATTGGCAGTTGTATTAGTGCCAGCACTACTGTTGCCTTCCCAAAAGTAACTCACCAAAAAAAACAGGATTACAGTGAGCAAAGGAATCAACACCACTACCCACATTAGTTGTTTGCTAATTGTAGTTTTTGTTTCCCCTTGCATTGTTGTGCTAGGTGGCGGTAGAGGAGGGGTAATGCGCGCAGTAGGGACACTCTCCGGCTGCTGACTTGCATAAAACTCTTCTTTGATTTGGTTTTTAAACCTTGCCCAATCTTTAGCACCTACAAACCGGCAAAGGATGTCAATTTTGTCGTCGCCTTTTATATCGCTGTCTTGGTCGTATTGCCTAAGCAGCAGAAAGAGTTTGTTTTCGCCAATGAAGCTAAAGTTTTTTGTCGATTTCTCAAGGAAAACCTGAAAGTCTTTAAGGGTAACGGAGTTCCATTCGATAGAATGAACGCCTTTATATTTCTGAGCTACTTTTTCTCTCAGCTTTTGCAAACACCAGTAATCGTAGTAGTCCATTGGTTGTAGTTCGGTTTTACACGAATATGATGAACAATTATTAAAAAAGCTAAAAAGTAAAAGTAAACCCTTACAAGCTTGTGCTTACAAGGGTTTTTGGGGCTATTTAGCGGTAAGTTTAATTATTGGGATAATCATTTCTTCTAGTGAAACTCCTCCGTGTTGGAAGGTGTCTTTATAATATTTCACATAGTGATTGTAGTTGTTCGGATAGGCGAAGAAATGGTCTTCTGTGGCAAACACATAGCTACTCGAAATATTTACCTTGGGTAAATGAAAGCGTTCGGGTTGGCTAATTGCCAAAACACTTTTGGGGTCGTAGCTTAGGTTTCTGCCTTGCTTGTAGCGGAGGTTCGTATTGGTATCTCTATCGCCTACAATTTTATAAGGTTTTTTTGCACGGATGGTACCGTGGTCGGTAGTGAGAACTACATCTACCTTTTTATCGGCCAAAAACTTGAGTGTATCTAACAAAGGAGAGTGCTGAAACCACGATTGCGTGAGCGTTCTGTACGCGGGTTCGTCGGCTGCTAGTTCTTTGATCATTTCCATATCGGTGCGAGCGTGCGAAAGCATATCCACAAAATTGTACACAATTACGTTCAACTTGTTGTGCATCAAATTATGAATATCGTCGAATACTTGTTTGCCTTGGCTCACGTGAATTACCTTGTTGTAAGAGAACTTCAGGTCTCCTAAACCATATCTTTTTAGCTGATGCTCTAAAAATGCTGCTTCGTGGTTGTTTTTCCCACCGTCGTCGTCGTCATCTAACCATAGGTCAGGATATTTTTTTGACATTTCTAGGGGAAGCAAGCCCGAAAAAATAGAGTTCCGGGCATAAGCGGTAGTAGTTGGGAGGATAGAACAGTAGGTGTCTTCTTCTGCAATATTAAAATACTGTGCTATGGTTGGCTCAATAGTTTTCCATTGGTCGACCCGGAGGTTATCAATCAAAATAAAAAACAGAGGGGTTTCTCTTTCTTTGATGTTGGGAAGCACTTTTTTCTTTAACAACTCGTGCGAAAGCATGGGGCGGTCGTCTTCGTTTTCGTTGAGCCAGTCTTCGTAATGCTCTTTTATAAATTTCACGAAGTTCACGTTGGCTTCTATTTTTTGCATTTCCAGCACCTCAATCATGCTTCTGTTTTCGGTTTGGTTAATTTCCAAATCCCAATAAACAAGCTTTTTATAGAGTTCTGCCCAATCTTTAAAATCGAGTTGGTCGCCAAATGCCATACTGATACTTTGGAAATCTTGCTGGTAGCTCGAATTCGTTTTCTCGCTTACAATTCGCTTTTTGTCGAGTATTTTTTTTATGGAAAGCAATATTTGGTTGGGGTTGATGGGCTTAATGAGGTAGTCGGCAATTTTTGCCCCAATCGCCTCTTCCATAATGTACTCTTCTTCGCTTTTGGTAATCATAACAACGGGCAAATTAGGGCGCATTGCCTTTATTTGGCTAAGGGTTTCAATGCCGCTCATGCCGGGCATATTCTCATCTAAGAAAATAATGTCGTAGTGGTTTTGCTCGCATTGCTCAATGGCATCGGCACCGCTGTTTACGGGGGTAATGTCGTAGCCTTTTTTTTCGAGGAAAAGTATATGAGGTTTCAGTAACTCAATTTCATCGTCTGCCCATAAAATTTGGTGTTTTTGCATAATACTTAAAGATTATTTTTTTTGAATTTGGGTTGAAACTGAATATACGTGGAAAGCAGAGAACTCCCCCTTACTCTTATGATATTTTAAGAGAGTCTGCCCAAGCCTTCAACAATGGGCTTGAACCTGATTGAGAACGAAAATTATCAAATTATTAAACCTTCTTCTTAAAGTAATCGAGGGTAATTTTCAAACCTTCTGAACGATTAACTTTAGGTTCCCAACCGAGTAATTCTTTGGCTTTGCTAATGTCGGGGCAACGCTGTTTTGGGTCGTCTTTCGGTAAATCTTTATAGATGATTTTACTGTTTCCTCCTATCAATCTCAAAATTTCTTCGGCAAACTCTTTAATGGTAATTTCCGAAGGATTTCCCACGTTTACCGGGTCGGCACAATCGCTGAGCAGTAGGCGGTAAATTCCTTCCACCAAATCATCTACAAAGCAGAAGGAGCGGGTTTGGCTGCCATCGCCAAAAACGGTAATGTCTTCGCCTCGGAGTGCTTGCCCCATAAAAGCGGGAAGCGCACGCCCGTCGTCA
>CAZFQW010000301.1:2174-4999 GCA_964521225.1 uncultured Roseobacteraceae bacterium | reverse complement strand
GAAGTTGGTAACTAACCAGGTGGAAATTTCTCCTTTCATGCTAGAAACGTATTTAGATGGCACGCTTGAGCAGTGTCAAAAATATAGAATATCCCCAATGGCTTGGTCTCCATTGGGCGGAGGCGCTTTGTTTCAAAAAGATGGAACAGAACAAACAAAAAGAGTGCAGGCAGTGCTAAAAAACTTACAAGAAAAGTACGATGCCCAGCTAGATCAAATTGTTTTTGCTTGGTTGCTACACCACTCGGTAAATATCATTCCTATATTAGGAACCACAAAAGCAAGTAGGTTTGCCCAAGCTGTGAGCGCATTAGAAATAGAGCTTACAAATGAAGAGTGGTTCCAAGTATGGGTGGCATCAACAGGGGAGGAAGTTCCTTAGAACGATATTTCATACTCAGTACGAAATACCGTAAGATGTATCGACTTTATAGTTTTTGATGAAAGAATAATTAACTGGCTTTCAGAAATTTAAAACAATTGAAAGGATTTTTGATTAATATTCATTAAGAAATTCAAATCACAATTTATTTAACGAATGATGGCAATGGTTATCTCGCAAAATGACTTTTACACTATTTCTGTAAGTAAGAAAATACAACGCTTGTACATAAAAATTAATGGTATTTGGAATAGCTCGAAGCTTGTTCCTAATTACCACCAAGATGTTCTGAAAGCAATTGAAGAATTTGATTGGAAATTTACCTGCTTAGCAGATTTTTCAGAGATGAGGCCTTATTCGGAAGAGGTAGAAGCTGAGATACATATACCTGTTTTAAAAGCACTTGAGAAAGCAGGGATTGATAGAAGTGCCCAGATAATGCCTAAGCATCATCATACGATTGATGTATTAGAGAACTTAGGGAAAAAGTATAATGTGCGACTCAATATGTTTGATAGTGAAGAGTTTGCAGAAATGTATTTAGATTACGTAAGAGTATAATTATACCTTTAAAGGTCATTTTATCATCATAACAAAAAGGTACTGCTTTGTGGGCAGTACCTTTTTTGGGTTCTCAGTTTTGTGTTTTTTAGAGAAATATATCTGTAAAAGAGCTGAATAAAGTAATCGGATAAAATTAAATCAGGACAAGGTCTTAAACTATTTAATTTCTACCTAAAATAAGCTGTTGAAAAATCTTTTCCCCAAACTGCTGTAAGAAGGCAAAAGCATCTCTAACTTTCTTCTTTGGGCAAAAGAGAGTTTTTCCATCTCTTTTTTACTTAAAGGATTATTACCTATAGCTAAACTTACTCCAACATTAGAGATAATCCCCAGTATGGCCAGCGAAGCTCCATAAAAATCGGCAATGTAATAGCTGAAGCTAATGGCTAAAAAGGCAATTAACGCAGGGGCTAACCCTAAACCACTATTTAAGAAAGTTCTTAAGAAAAAGCCAAGCAACACATTTCTGATAGGGTTTTTCAGCAGATACTGCACGGTAGTTTTAGCGAGGAAATAGTATAGCTTCACAATATTACCTGCAAACCATCCTGCTAATACTCCAATCTGAATTACAAAGAATATTTGGTAAGAAGTAATTTCTTTTCCGTTTATAAAAATGAGTCTCGGTAAATTATTTGCTGTGATACTTGAGGCCACTAACATAAGCAATAACGCTGCTAGCACGCTAATTCCCAGAAACCAAATTGCATTGTTGGTCTTTTTGTATTCGGTAATAAGTGCACCAACATAGGTGAATAATAGGGTTACCAAACTAAAATAGAGCGGTACAAGTACTCCCCCCCAACTACCGCCTTCTATACGAGAGGCACCAATTAAGGCAGTTCCTAATAAGCTACTAGCGACCAATGTTCCTAAGAAAGCATCGTAGCGCTCGCTGCTGATTCTGTAAACAATCTTCGAATCGTCGGTTTTAAAGGGGTAGCACCCAAATAAGATGACCGGTAAGGTAGAACCTATAATGTAACCTAAACCTATGGAAGAAAGCATTTCTACAGATTTGTATTCAACAGGTAAAGAAGCGACTAATATTAGGTAAATGGTGATACAAGAAATAAGATAGCCCAGACTTGCTGTCGGGTAGGGGGCATACAAAACCCTAAGCCATACCCACAATTTAGTTTGAGGTAATTTCCACAAGAGGAATCTTCCTAAGCTTAGAATTACGATTGCTTGTACGAAACCCGTGAGAACAGAGGCTTTCATAAAGTTGAAAGGTATACTGTGATAGAGAGCGAAAATGTACAGTAAACCTGCTGAAATAGTTAAGAGTACAGACGCTTTCCATACTCGTTGATAAATGATGGATGAACCCTTAGGTTGTGTATCCATAATAAAGCATTTCGTGAAAAATATTTTAACTGCGCAAAATTAACCAACTAAACTGTAGAGAGGTTGAAATAATGTCAATTAAGCACAAACGTCTTGGTAAATTACAATTTTTCCATCAAATAGTTATAAATTTTCACCATTTCTAAGATGTCCTTCTTGTGTACTTTCTCGTCGGGAGTATGCACATTGTCTTCTGGTGCGCCTACAAAACACCAATCGAACGGGTAAGGAGAACGCTGTAATTCTATTCCGTCGCTACCACCTGCATCTTCCACTTCAAGCTGAAAACGAATCCCTCCATCTTTTGCGTGTTGAATGATTTTTTCTACAAAAGAACGGCGAGGGATACCGTAATCTCGCATGGAAATAACCACGCCCTTTCCATGTTTCACTCCTTCTGTAATCCAGGAAATATCTGAAATGAGCGCTTGCCTCACTTGGTATTTTTCGTATATATATTTTGCCAAATAGCCAACCGCACCACCATTGTGTTCTTCCCAACAAGAAAAACAAATAACGCCATCGGTTA
>CAZFQW010000301.1:0-2164 GCA_964521225.1 uncultured Roseobacteraceae bacterium | reverse complement strand
TTGTAGGGCATTCCAGCAACCCAGCCTATTATCTATATAGCACGATTGTATAAATGCATCGCTTTCCCTGAAATCAGATTTAAAAACTAATTCAGTGCCTCTTTCAATTTCTCTATCATACTTATAATACTGTTTATCCCCTTCTACATGCATTTCGCATTCTATTTCTCCTTGAGAGTCTCGCCCAACCAATAAGTAATTTTCTTTGTATCGAACATTTCCTGTTTTTACAATTTCCTGGTTGTACTTCACTGTAAAGCCTATGGAATCCATGTGGGCAAAAATGGCTGTACGGGGGGTTCCAAAAACAAGCATAAGGCAGTCCTGGAAATGCTCTCCTTCTACAATGGTGGGCTGGGTAGCCCAAGTGTCTTGGTGTCGGCTTACGTAATCCAAGATGAAGTTTTTCATAGCACCTTCATTTCCTGAGGGAGCATGGATTTTACACATTTTTTTAAGTAAGTCGAGTTCTTCTATTTGCATAACTAAGTTTAGATTGAGCGTAATTTTATGATTGATGGCAATATTTGAGAAATTCTTTTATCCGCTTAGTAACCACCTGTGGAGCTTCAAACATACCCATGTGCCCGGTGTTTTCAAGGGCAACCAAAGTGCTATCTTTTGCATAAAAACACTCTTGTACATTTTGCTCAACAGGTACTGCTGTGTCTGACTGCCCCATTATGTATAATATAGGCACTTCTAATTTGCTGATAACATGTCTTCTGTCGGGGCGGTCTCTCATAGCCTCCATGGCAATTGCAGCATTTTCCGCTGGTATTTTTGCAGCTTCTTCCACTAACGTTTCAATGTTGCTTGATAGTGCCTTTCTGTTTTCTTCTGAATAGAGCGAAGGGAAAAGCGAAGAGGCAAACTTTTTTGTTCCATTCTCTCTAATGAAAGCACTTGCTTTGGTTCTAGTTTCCTGCTTTTGTTCGGTATCGGCAAAAGCGGTGGAGTGGAAAAGCCCTAAGCCTGCAATTTTTTCAGGATACTTCTCTGCAAAAGCGAGGCTAACATATCCTCCCATGGAGTGGCCAATAAGAATGCATTTTTCTATTGCTAGTTTTATAAATAGTGTGTTTAATTCTTCTGCAAGGTTTTCAATACTATAGGGGCGAATGTTGAGCGGGCTTTCCCCAAAACCCGATAAATCGGGGCAAATGATTTCATAATTTTTTGAAAGATGCTGAGCAAGGGTATTCCAAATTTTATTGTTTTCGCAAAAGCCATGTAATAAAACTAATGGCGTTTTTTGGGACGGGTAAATTTTATAGGCAAGTGAATCCATAAGTAATTTAAATTTCAACTAAAAAAAATCCATAACTTAGTATAAGTAAGTTATGGATTAATGAAATGGTTACAAAAAACTATATGCCTTCTGCGATTACCTCTTTTACTTGTGGAACCATTCTTTGCATAAGGTTCTGGATTCCCGCTTTAAGAGTTATCATAGAAGAGGGGCAACCACTGCAAGAGCCTTGCAATAAAACTTTAAGTGTTCCTTCTTGGGCATCAAACGAATGAAACTGTATGGCACCACCGTCCATTTCAACAGCGGGCCTTATATATTCATCTAGCACACCTTTTATTTTTTTAACTGCTTCTGAATCGTTGTTCAGAACCACTTCTTGTTCGGGTTGGGTTTCATCGAAAAGGGGCTTCTTTGCCAAGAAAAAGTTTTTTATAAACGCTCTGATTTCAGGGTTCGCTTCCTCCCAACCGATAGCGTCATCTTTTGTAACCGTAATAAAGTTGTTCATGAAAAATACGCGGGTTACATATTTAAAGCCAAATAACTCAGTAGCAAGTGGCGACGATTTTGCACTTTCAAGAGTGGGGAAATCGAAACTATCACCTTCTTGGATCAAGATGAAATTCACCACAAATTTCATGGAATTAGGGTTGGGCGATGA
Source organism: uncultured Roseobacteraceae bacterium (assembly GCA_964521225.1). Lineage (GTDB taxonomy): Bacteria > Bacteroidota > Bacteroidia > Cytophagales > Flammeovirgaceae > CAYUJH01. Next base: position 248 of record CAZFQW010000301.1, on the reverse strand, counting down.
TTCTGAGTAGATATGTACGTTTTCAGAGTAAAGGTTTTCCTTACTGTATTTTACTTCTGACATAATTCTGTGTTATTTTTTGATGGATGATAAACTGTTTCCTAAAACACAAGTTAAAACAGAATACGTTCAGCTTTGGTTATAAAAAAAAATCATATATTTAGGTTTATTTACTATAAATTGTAGCATAAATTAAGAGCATGTTTAAGTTTTTGTAAGTATTTGAAAATAAGAAATTTAAAGAGCGC
>CAZFQW010000300.1:0-5002 GCA_964521225.1 uncultured Roseobacteraceae bacterium | reverse complement strand
AATTGCGAATGCCGAACTTTTAAAACGTTCATTTATAACGCTTTAACTCACAAATAAATGATGCTTAATTTCATTTGAGTACTTAATACCAAATTATGAGCAAGTTTTTGATTACAACAAATAAGGGCGAACTTCATGGCGAATTATATGATGAAAGTGCCCCGCAGACAGTAAAACACTTTTTAAGACTAGTGAATAGTGGTTTTTACGATGATCTTGAGTTTTTTAAATATGTACCGGGTGTGCTGATGCAAACGGGCTGCCCAAAAAATGATGGTACTGGCAGTGCCGATAATTATGTAAAATGTGAGTTAAGTGGCGATGATCAACACCATAAATATGGTACAATGGGCATGGCTCATGCTAAAAGAGACCACAATGGTTCTCAGTTTTATATCTGCCTTTCCGCAGATTATGTTGATGAACTCGACGATAACAATACTTGTTTTGGTAAAATATCTGACGAGGCTCGCCCTGTGCTTTCCAAATTAAAAAAAGGGGATATCATTAAAAACATCGAAATTATTGATGGGTGATTTATATACGCAAGCCTATTACCAATATATCATCAAGCTGTTCATTTTCGGTGCCCATCCAGTTTTCAAGGTACTCGGTTAAAGCTACTTTTTGATCTTGCATCGATTGTTTGTAAGTTTCTTTTAGCAGTTTATCTATATTTTTCTGATATATCTTTCGTTCTTGTGGACCTCCAATTTGATCGCGGTAGCCATCTGAAGCTAAATAACACTGCGTTTCATCAGAAAGTAAGACTGTGTGGTTGGTAAATTCTGTATTTATTTTGCTGTATCCACCGATAGACTTTCGATCGCCTTTCAATATTTTAAATTCATCGTTTTGGATAAGCATCATTTGGTTGCGTGCCCCAGCAAACTGCAATTCGTTTTTGCCTTTATCTACTAAACAAATATTGATGTCCATTCCATCTCGGTTGTTCGTAGCGTCTTGGTTTAAAACCTTGATAATTTCGGTATGAAGCCTGTTTAATATTAAACTAGGGGTGGTTATTTTTTCGCCAACAATGATTTTATCGAGTAATCCTTCGCCAATCATACTCATAAATGCTCCAGGAACTCCATGCCCTGTACAATCTGCTACGGCAAATACGAACTTATTATCTGAAATTTCTTTGAACCAATAAAAATCGCCACTTACAATATCACGTGGTTTCGATAGAATAAAAAAATCGGACACTGCTGCTGCAATTTCTTGATGCTGCGGTAAAAATGCATCTTGGATTCGCTTCGCATAGTTGAGGCTACTTTGCACGTTAGACTGTGTTTTCCTTAGCTGAGAAAGCATTGTTTCTAAGCGTTCATTTTTTTGCTTAATATCATCTCGCTGCGTTAATATTTCTTCTTTCTGCTGAGTTACTTCGGCAGTTCTTGCCGAGACTTCTATTTCTAGTTGTTCTTGTTTCGCTTCTAGCAAATCGTTGTTTTGCATTTGTAGCTGGTAGACTCGGTCGGAAAGACCTATGCCAAAAATCACAATTTGGAAAACAACACCGGCTTGCGGTAAGTAACTATAAAGCTCAAAATCGCCATTTAATGGGCCAAAAAAGTATACAAGGAAAATCACAAAACAGATAATTAGAGCGATAAATCCAACCAGTAAAAAATAAGCTGCCCTGTTGTTACTTTTAATAATAATGAGGATAGAAAAGTAAAGCACCACCAAAAAACTTATTGAGGCAGAAACTGCCATTATAATATCTGCATAAACGATATGACCGCTCCAGACTAAAATGATAGGGGTTAACAGGAGCAGCATCCCAAAGTTAATTGCCTTATTTAGTTGAGGAAGTTCGCTTTTTAGCCGAATGAATTTTTTAGAAAATAGTAGGAAAGTAGCAATTGACCCCATCCCTAAATGTACGAAGCTGAGCCGGTGCCATTCTGGGAGGCTTGGCCAAAAATAGTGAAACGTATAATTAGTGTAGTTGATACTAAACAAGCCTGTAATTCCTATATATAGCACATAGTATAGATAGCCGTAATCTCTTACTGCTACAAAAAATGCAAGATTATAAATTAGCATTACCAAAATCACCCCGAAAACCAATCCGAAAAGTAGCTTTCTGTTAGAGTAAATTATATTTTGAGACTCTTGGTCATAAAGGTGAACAGTCAGTTTTTTGGGTTGGTAGTGGTTCCAATCTAACTCAAATTTAAAGTATAGTGTGTATGAAGTTTTAGGAGGTAACCGGAAATCGACAGTTCCAGGAATGTGCCCAGCATATTTTGAAGAGCGTTGCTTTCGTTCTACATTATTGCCCGTTACTAGGGTATCTATTACTGCTTTATCTTCTTTTATAAATACTGTGATTTTAGGCAGGTACGTAGGCATTTTAATTAAGTAATTCATGGGTTCTGAATTACTGTTCTGAACTGTTAACTTACCCCAATAGATTTGCGTATTTTTCTCAATGCCTTTTCGTAAAGTATAATTATCTGTAAATAATAAATCTATTTTCCCTGCCAAAACTTGGTCTATCGGAACAATAGCACTACTATCTCTCAAAACCAGCAAGTCATAGCTTAAATCTAATTGCCCTTTCTCCTTAATTTCGCCTACAGAAATTAGTTGTGCAGAAGCAAAAAGGGGGTATAATATCAGACAAAAAAGTCCTACAATTTTATATATGTTCACTTAGTTAATGTATAATTTAAAAATTGTGATTTGCAAACTGATTAAACCAGAGGTTATTTATTATTTGCCTTCTAAAAATTAAATAAATAATCAATAACAATTTATCAACTTCTGGTTGTAAATCAAAAAAAACTTGCGAGTGCTACGCAAAGGTTTTTCTTGATTTACAACTCGCTAAACTAAACTTCTGCTGTTTCTGTATCGGGTGTATCAAGGTTATTTACTTTCTTACCTAATAACTTTCTAAAGAAGCCTTTCTTCTTTTTCTTGTCTTTCTTGTCCTTATTCTTGTTTTTAACGATTCCGGCAAAAACACCTCCTACGGCTTTGCCTATTTCTAGTGCTTTCCCCAGTTCAGTACCTTCTAATTCTTTACTCACTACTCCTAAAGCGGCTTTACCCAAAACCTCGCCAATAGTGGTTCCTGCACTAAAGGTATCGGCAGGAATGCCCAGTTCAGCAAATTTTTTATCAAGCCCTGCTTTTTCTAAAAAATCGCTGGTAATCCCTTCCGAAGTAACTGAAGATGCCATCTCAACATATTTGTTAACTGCATCGTACTGCGCATCGCTTAACAACATCGATGATTTCAAAATGGCTACCTGCTTCACTTCCTCTGGTGTAAACTCGCCATCAGATTGTACTAACTTTAAAATATCGGCAACCAAAGAAAACTTCAAACTTGTATTTTTTAACGTCTCCATTAAAGGTGCTAACTCAACCTCTTCGGGTTTGTATAACCCATTAAGCACTTGCATTTTCGCTGCGAAAGAAAGTTTGCTATCTTTACACATTTCCTCAATAAGCTGTGCTTCTTCTTCATCTACTTCGCCATCAACCATTGCCAAGGTAGAGAGTATGGTAAGGTAAGCGGCTCTTTGTTCTTCGGTATACTGTAATAATGGGTTATTTTCTTCCATAGTTATTTTTATTTAATAATTAGAAATATGGTTTCAATATACATAAAGCCTTTGATTTTTCAAGAAAGTTGAACCCTAAGACCTTATAGAATTATATACCTATTTATTTTATATTTTCAGATTAAGAACTTTAAATTGCCTTATCAATTGCTGTGGTTTCAAACAATCAATAACGTTTCTCTTATGAACTATCGCAACATATACTTTTTTTGTTTTTTTTTGTTTTTTTCTGGTAGCGTTTGGAGCCAAAGGCAACCTCTCTCGCGGCAAGACTCTGCTTTAATACTAAATTATAGAGAAGGTTATACTGTTAATGTAAATAAAGGCGATAAAAGAGGGGCTTCTGATTTTCTTAATAAAATTGCGCTTACCTACTGGAACCACAACCAGTACTCGGAGTCAATTAAAGAGTACGAAAACTCTTTGAAATTAAACGAAGAACTTGCCAACGAAAATGGCATTGCCATGATTAGCAATAACTTAGGAATGCTCTATGCGGATATTAAAAAATATAACCAATCGGTAGCGTTTTTTAATCGCACGCTTGCAGGGAGGAGGTCGCAAAAAGAAAAAATTGGAGTTATTTCGGCACTAATTAATCTATCGGTAGTCTACAATAACTTACAAAAGTTCGATAGTTCCATTGTGAATTTAGAAGAAGCCCTTACGTACGCCAGAGAATTAAACGACCCTAGGCAAATGAAAAGTTGCTATGGTATGCTATCTGAAACTTATGAAAAACGGGGCGATGTAGAAAAGTCGTTTCAATATTTTGAACTATATAAAACGTTTCACGAAATGGTACAGGGGAAGCGAGAAGCCCAATATATACAAAGTGCCAAAGAAGCTACCTTAAGAGCACAGCTTGCCGAAGCAGAGAAAAGAAATAAAGAGTTAGAAATTTTTGCAAAAAATAAAAAAATAGAAGAGAAAGAGGAAGAAATAGATAGTTACGAATTTGCCAACGAAAAGATGTTCTCTATACTCTCCGAGCAAGATATGCTACTAAAGGTTGCAGAGCAAGAAGCTGAATTAAAAGAACTTAGGATAAAAGATGCACAAATTATTGCACAGAGAAACGCAGAAAGAGTAACAACTACAAGAATTTATTTTATTGGTGTATTTATTTTAATTACCTCCGTTGCCCTTCTTATTTACAGAAACAACAGACAGAAAAAAAAGGCAAACCTAGAGCTTAAGGAGCAAAATGCACAAATATTGGCTCAGAAAGAGCTGCTAGAAACACAAAGTGCTAAGTTGAATCTTGCTTATAAAGAAATTAATATTAAAAATAAAAAAATCACTAAAAGCATTAATTACGCAAGTAGAATTCAGTCGACAATGCTTAACAAAGAGGTAAAAGGCAGTATTTAGAATTCCGTGTATAAGAATTTAGAAGAGCAAGGGAGTTA
>CAZFQW010000299.1:0-5031 GCA_964521225.1 uncultured Roseobacteraceae bacterium | reverse complement strand
GAGCACATATTGCTGTTCACCTTTTGCTTCTAGTCGCAGAGAACGGGTTTGCATCCCTCCCCCTTTTTGAACTACCTCAAGCCCGCCTTTTTCCTTTTCAATATCGAAATAAGGGATTTTATCGATTGATTGCCTCCATTCGTTGCGGTAGTTACCTCCTAAAATCCACTTTTTCAACCCTTTTGCTTCAAGGTGTTCCACCGCAGCAGCTTTAGCCACTTTGCCTTCAAAATCGGCACCTGCCTTGCCCGCTTGAGCGCTTTCAGGTTCTGGTTCATCAGCGAATAATTTCTGCCTAAAGATTAATTCGCCTTCGCTGCCATCGGCTTTAGGCACATAGAACGAAAGCCACGCTTCACCGTTGTCAAAAAAATCGATTCGCCCAAAGCCTTTTTTCGCATAGGCAAATTCTGCTTTGGCTTTTCGGGCTACATAGGTTTCTTTTGCACCTGCTCCAGAGGTTATGTAATGGATTTTGTCTTTTAAATGATATTGCAAGGCATGGTCGTGCCCATTCACATACATTAGGTTCGGGTGTTGTTTGAAAACACTTACCAGGGCATCGCGCATTTGCTTATACCGTGGGTGTGGAATGTCTTGTATGTTTCCTAAAATAGTTCGGTAGAAAACATAAATAGAACCAAGGCCGGGCAGTGGGAGATAAGCGCCATCGGCAAAATTTGTAAGGGGGAAAAGATGGTTTTTAAAAGGGGTATGCCCACCGTGTAAACTATTGCTATACATAGGATGGTGTGCTGCTACAATTATTTTTTTATCGCGATTTCTCAAAATTGCTTCGTGCAGCATAAGAAGAAAAGTACCATCTGTTGTAGCTTCACAATCTGATGTTTCATCGGGTTTGTTGTAAGCATGCAACCACCATTGGGTGTCCATCATCAGCAAAACCAAATCATCACTTAAATTTACTTCTACAGGGCCGGGGCAGCCATCTTTAGGGAAAAAAACATCTTCGTTTTCCAAATAGTCTTCAACAAATTTTTCTTGATTCATTCGGTTCTTCAACCCAAATTCTTTTCCTTGTGCCCAATCGTGGTTACCCGGTATCATCAACGATTTGCCCTTAAAGTTTTTCGCTAAGTCGAGCTGCGTTTTCAAGTACTTTTCAGCTTCTGCCCTTGTGGCATCGGCAGAATCGGGTAAGCCTAAAGGGTATAAATTATCTCCTAAGAAAAGTAAAGTGCTTTCTTCGTTTGCATTGGCTAAATGCTTCTGCAAAAGTTTGAAGGTAGGCTCTAAAGGATCAGTGGCCGGTTTGCCTGCATCGCCTAGCAAAAACACTGTTTTTTTTGGTTGTTCACTAGGGATTTTTTCTTCTTGCCAATTCTCGTTTTGGGGATTATAATACGGCTTAGGTGCAGAACATTGGAAACCAAGAAAGGCGAAAAGCCCTACTAATATCCTATTTCTATAGTAGTTGTAGTTTTTGTAAGCTAACATAGAAAAGTAAGTTATATAGATTGCGATTTTTTATTGATTGAAAGTATATTCCAAAATATTTGCCTCTCCATCACGGGCTTCGTTTGAAATAAATAGTTTGCCGCTTTTATCGAAGGTGATTCCCTCCGGTTGCCTAAAATTCTTACCCGAAATTTCTTGCTGAAATAATAATTCTCCAGAGCGATTTAATACAATAAGCCGATTGCCAGAAGATGCAATTAGGTAATAGTTGCTCGTTAAAGGATGCACAGCTATACCCGAAGGGTTAAAGGTTATTCTTTTCTTTTTCTGTAGTTTACCGCTGAGGGCTTCGAGGTCTAAATAAATGACTGGTTCTTCAATCACAGAATTTGTTTCTAAGTTAAAGGCAAACACCGATTTGTGCTTTTTATGTTTTTCGTTGATGCCGGCATCTGCCTTACAGGCAATTAGGAGCTGCCTGTCGATGGGGTCGTAAGCCAATCCTTCGGTGTCGTTCTCTGCCGAAAGAACAGTTTCTATTTTTTGGGTAGCGGCCTCTCCGCCTTGCCTTGGTACTTTAAATAAATCGCCGTTGTTTCTAAGTACATAAATGGTTTCGTTTACCAAGGCAATTCCTTCGTAATCGCCATCTTTTGCAAACTTATAGCGATTTACAACCTCTCTTTTTTCGGTATCATATACATACAGAATGCCTTTTTCGTCTTGTATACATGCCAATGTTCCGTTGGGTAAAACTTCTATGGAAGAAATCTCATTTAAATCGCTCGGCATCACATACTTTGCGGTGGGTTGTTCAAGCGTATAAGGAAATTTATAATCGCTATTGAATACTTTCGATTCTCTTTCTTTTTTCGACTGACAGCTTAAAAATGAAATGGGGAAGCAGAAAATCAGGCTGAAAACAACTGTTCTGTAAATAGATTTTATCATAAAATCAAAGTTAAATGAATGTTCGGGTTTAAATTAAAAATTATGAATTGTTTAAATTCATAATTCAAAACTAAAAACTTAATTCCAGCCCTAAAGACGCTAAAATTTATGTGTGGAAGATATACGGTAACCATCGAAGAAGAACAATTTAAAAAAGTTTTGGGGGCAAATGCTCCTAAAAACCATAAACCTCGATACAATGCAGCACCGGGGCAGTTTTTGCCTGTACTCACCCATGAAAACGACTTACAATGGCAGCTTTTTAAATGGGGTTTAGTACCAGGTTGGGCACAGACGGATGGTGTTGGCAATAGCGCAGTAAACGCAAGGATAGAGAGGATTGAAGAAAAGCCGTCTTTTAAATATGCATTCTACAACCAACGATGCTTGGTAATTGCCGACAGTTATTACGAATGGAAAGGGACAGGTAAAAATAAAATTCCTTACAGAATCATGAAAAAAGATGAATCGCCATTTCTGATGGCAGGGCTTTGGGAGGTTTGGAACAAAGGGAAGAAGCCTTTATTTACTTTTACCATTATTACCTTGCCTGCGAAGGGAATTGCTGCGGAAATTCACGACCGAATGCCTGCTATTTTTCTAAAAGGAGAAGAAAGAGCTTGGTTAGAAAAATCGTTTCAACCCGAAGGTTTCGAAGCCTACATCAACCAAAATGTAGAACAAGATTTAAAAATGTATCCTATAACCAGAGCTTTGGGGAGTGTAAAAAACGATTACCTCGACTTAATAAAACCTTCAAACGAACCAATACAAGGGAGTTTGTTTTGAAAAGAATAGGTGATGGCAGATTGGGAGTTAGCAACTTGATAAAGTATATTTAAATCTTGTTTTATTTTTTGAGTTAGAAGTATTTAGATTTTCAAAAAAGGTAGAATCAAGCATATAATACAACTGCACCTCAACTTTAGAAAATGCCCCCCTAAATGAGAGTTTTATATATTATAGTAGTTTCAACTTTAGCAATAATTAAAAGCTACGCCCAACCCGCAGCAGAAACGCTCGGTGGTCGCTCGGCAGGGATGGGGTATGTAAGCGCAACGCTCAGAGATAGTTGGTCGGTTTTTCACAACCCGGCGGGCTTAAATGGTGTAGGGGAAGCCGCCGTTTCCTTGGCGTATACCAATCGTTACAATGTAGAGTCGTTCCGAACAATGGCAGTTGCAGGGGTGATGCCTTTTAAAAATAGGAGTGTGGGGATTGGTATTTCCCGTTTTGGCGATAGGTTGTTTAGTGAATCGAGATTAGTGCTTGGAGCAGCAACCCACCTAAGCGGAGTAGATATTGGGGCACGAATTGGATACGTCCAAATTATGACCTTGGGTTTAGAAACCAGGGGCCTCCCTTTCCTCGATTTTGGAGTAATTACAAAATTAACTGATGAACTAAGCATTGGAGCGAGCTTGCATCATATTAACCAACCACAAGTAACTGAATTTGAAGATGAACGCCTACCCGCTTTAGTTCGTGCGGGTATTCATTATAAACCTGTGGAACGGTTCAACTTTTATTGGGAGACACAAAAAGAAAATGCGCAGAAAATAGCCTTTCAGGCAGGGGCGGAATACGAATGGCACCAGGGCTTTTTTGCCCGAATAGGCTTTTCCTCAGTACCTCAAAAAGCCTATTTTGGTTTGGGAGGAACTTGGAAAAACCTTCAGCTAGATTATGCATTCAACACCCATCCGCGTTTAGGATTGAGTCATCAAGTTTCAATTTCCTACCTGATAGAAAAAAAGGCGGAAACCCTCATTGAAAGTGAAGAATAGAAATCTTTATCTCGCCCTAATTTTTTTCTTACTCTGTAACATTGTGAAAGGGCAAGTCTATAACAAACCCAAGGGAATCGACATGGATGAGTTTGTACAACGGCTTTTCCCTGTGCAGGAAGATAATCTCGACTACGAATCGCTCTACGAATCTATTTTCCAGTACTACAGGCAGCCGCTCAATCTTAACAAGATAAGCCCCGAAGAACTTCGCTCGCTGTATATTCTTTCAGAAACCCAAGTGAATCATTTTTTTGCACACAGAGAAAAATACGGCAAGTTTTTATCAGTATATGAATTACAAGCCATTGAAGGTTTTAACTTGGCAACCATTCGGCAGCTTTTGCCCTTCGTTAGCTTGTTAGAAAGCATCCTCACAGCCGACAACGCATCCTTTTGGGAAAGAGTAAAACGAGAGGAAAACAACTACCTCCTCTTACGTTTAGATAGAACCCTGCAGGCAAAGAGAGGCTATCAACCCAAAGAAGATGGCTCGCCTAGGCCTTATGCGGGTAGTCCGAACCGGTGGTATGCCCGTTATCGGGTGGCGCATAGCAAAGATTTTAGCATGGGGTTTACCCTAGAGAAAGATGCACGGGAACAATTTGCATGGAAACCTCGCCAAAAGCAATACGGTGCCGACTTCTTTTCGTTTCATTTTTCGCTACAAAATAAGGGGCATTTAAAAAACTTGACTATCGGCGATTCTCGGGTTCAAGTTGGGCAAAGTTTGTTACTCGCTGCGGGTTTTCAAGCAGGGAAAGGCGCTGAAACTACCGCCACTACCCGAAGAAACACACTGGGCCCCGTGCCTTATACCTCTGTGCTAGAAAATGGCTTTTTCCGAGGCGTGGCCGCTACCTTAAAGTACAAC
>CAZFQW010000298.1:0-5032 GCA_964521225.1 uncultured Roseobacteraceae bacterium | reverse complement strand
AAAAATACATTGTAAATACGCCTTTAGAGTTTTCTGCTGCTTTATCGGAATTAACTGGAGCAGAGGTGTACTTAAAATTAGAGTCGGTACAAACTACTGGTTCTTTCAAACTTAGGGGCGCGCTCAATAAAATAATGACGCTAGATAAAAACACGCTTGCACAGGGTGTAGTAACGGCTTCTACGGGTAACCATGCGGCGGCAGTAGCACATGCTTTGCAAACGGTAGGGGGGAAAGGGACTATTTGGATGCCCAAAACGGTTTCCGAAGCCAAGCGTAAATCGCTTTCTTTTTTTAAGGGGGTTGATGTTGAATTATTTGGAAACGATAGCGTAGAAGCAGAACTAAAAGCGTTGGAATCCGCCCAAAAAGAAGGAAGAATGTATATTTCTCCTTACAATGATATTGATGTAGTGGCAGGGCAAGGGACTATCGGGGTTGAGTTGCTCGCTCAGCTTCCGGTTTTAGAGGCTGTTTTTGTGCCTATCGGAGGTGGCGGGCTTATTTCTGGTATAGGGGGGTATCTTAAAGAAAAAAACGAGCAAATAGAAATAGTAGGTTGCCAACCCGAAAACTCTGCGGTAATGTACCACTCCATAAAAGCAGGGAAAGTAGTAACAGAAAAATCGCTGCCCACACTTTCTGACGGCACGGCAGGGGGAATAGAAGAAGATACCATTACCTTTGAGTTTTGTAAAAAATGGGTAAACGATTACGTACTTGTTGAAGAAGAAGAAATAAAAGCAGCGCTAAAACTACTCATAAAAGAACACTATTTATTGGTAGAAGGAGCAGCGGCACTTTCGGTGGCTTCCCTGTTACAAACCAAAGAAAAGTGGAGAGGGAAGAAGGTGGTACTGATTCTCTGTGGGAGAAAACTGCCTTTCAAAACGCTACAAGAAATTATACTTTAATGCGAATTAGGGCTTAAAGAAGCCGGGGGCAACCCAAAAAGCTGGGCAAAAACATGTTTACTTGTCCTGTGGTTAAATTCTTCGCAAGCCCAAAATGGTACCAAAATTCATTCTTGAGGCTCTAAAAAAGAAGATTATAAGACCTAATTCGCATTTTATTAAATATAAGATTTCTCTCCTTATTCAGCGCTTTTGTAATACTTTGCGTTAAGCAGGGCTATTTTGGGGAATATACTTCCTTAATTTATCCCCCCTGACAAACCAAGGGAATATTGCCCTTTCCGCTTAAAAACTTAGCTTCCCTTTCTAGGGTAATGTAAGGTTTGTAGAAATTCAAGCTAAAATCTCCATAAAGAGTGTCTTTACAAGCTTAACTACTGGTAGTGTGCTACTAACGCGAAGCAAATTATTCACAAGTAGCCTACAGATTCACCCACTGCGTTCGGAAAAAATTATATTATTGGCCACAAGACATTTAAATGAAAACCTCACCTTAGGGTAGTCTGTGCGTCCTCTTTTACAATATCCCTGCGGACTTCTCTTTTTTTTGAATGCAGGGGCTGAGTTACTTTTCGGCAAGGGGTTAAAATGAGGTCTTCCAAAGAATTATCTTGGTAAATAATTAGGGTAAAAATAGCTTGAAATAATTTGGTTTAAGTATTTGTGTCATGCATTATTTTTTTTGCGAGAAAGCCCTATCATATCTAACTAGAAATGGAATTTTCTGCGATTTATATGTAAATTGGAAGTTGATATAGGAGATATCCAAAGCGGTTGGTTTTATGCCGGAAAAAGAGGGTACTAAGAAATACAGTTTTGAGCAGAACCATGTCTGCTATTTATTCTTAGGTGCAGCGTGCAAAGTGCTACCATTTGCAGAATAAAGCCTTCAGCTTAGATAACTTCAGTGGTATAAAAATTCGATTCAAACTTGAATATAAATGGCAAAAGAGATAGAAAAAATTAAAGACGGGTTAGATTACATAGAAGAAAGGCAGTTAACCAATGCAGGCACTCATTTCCTATTAATTATAGGAAGTGTTTTGCTAGTAGGTTTACCTGTTTGGGTATTGTATAAATTCGGTTTTTTTACGAATTATTTCGAGATATTTGATACCGAAAGAACTCTTGTTACGGCCGGGATAACTATCAGTATTTTACTTGTATGGAGGTCTTATATTAAAATAAGTGCGCAACTGAGGCACCGGCACCACGAAATGTGGGAGGCGCGCGACCAGCTAGAAAATGTAGTAAATCGGCATCAGGAGGTTACCCAACAATTCAGAACTCTATCAGACAATTTCAGTAAAACGAAAACACGCCACTATTTCGAGTTAATTGAAACCAATGAGGTTTTGCAAGGTGCGATGCAGGCGAACTTGGCAGATACACTCCAAAGGGTAGCTAAAAAAGGAAGTTCTGTATTACAAGCTAATAAGTTTAGCGTTTGGTTTTTTAATGGAAATGGCAGCTTGAACAACCAAACCAACTACGATGCCTTTGCCAAGAAGCACAAAGAGGTTTCTGTGTCGCCAGAGATGGTGCAGCTTACCAAGCTGCTGCAAGACCCTACTCGGGTAATGCCTGCTTCTTCTGAAGTACAAGCGCTTAAAAACAATACTTTTTCTTACAAAAGTAAGTACCTAAATGCGCTTGCTATTCCTATTGTAGGCGTAGAAAATAATTTGGTGGGAATGTGTTGGGCAGAGGCATCGGTAAAAGAAGAGTGGGGCGAACGAAAACAACAACTCGGAATACAACTGAGTAATATTATTGCCACAGCAATGGCACGCAATGAGCGTGAAATTGCAAGGCAAGAAGAGCTTGAATTGTTAGCTTCTGCACATGAAAAACAGGCAGAAGACTTAACAGAGAACTATGAAAAAACGATAGCAAGGCAAGAACAGTTGCACCGTGTTATGATAGAAAAACTGAATGAAAAATTCAGCGAAGTGAAGGGTGGTTTAGAGCGAGACATTGCAGAAAAATCGGAACGAATTGATAGGCTTTTTTTAGCCAGAAGCCGGTACAGAACATTGGTAAAAGAAGCTAATTTTGGTGTAGCAAGATTTAAGCTTCAAGAAGCTGTTGCAACAGAAAACGCCGAAGAAGCAGCACTTCAGCTTTTAGAGAATGCATTTTTAACTATTCTGAATCCTATGGGGGAAGAGGTGCTACAGTTAGAAAGCAACGCTGTGGAAGGGAAGCCGCTAGGCGTATTGATTGAATATCCTCAATTACCTTCTTTTGTGAAAACGTTTATTCAAGATGGATTTGAGCCCAAAGAAGCCACTTGGGGGTTTGAAAACGAGCGGGGTGAAATGCAGCACATTCAGCTAACTCTTTTTGCTACTTTAGACGATGCGCTTTTATCGGGTATTTGGTTAGTTTTAAACGACTTAACGCCGCTTCATCTTAGAGCAAAACGCTTTAAGTCAATCTTTGATAATACGCAGCAGATGGTTACCGTAATGGATAAAGATTTTCATATTTTGTATGAAAATGCTGCGCTCACCAATCTTTTAGGTTACCACGATAGAACTGGTAAAACGTTTACTTCCTTTTTACATCCTGATGATTTTGAAAGGGTTGATCAAGTACTCAGCGCAATGGTAAGGGGCGAAGAAACCAAGAAATCGTTGCTTTCGGTACGCCATATTACCGAAAACGAAACATGGGTAAATATCGACCTACAATTGCATAATTTGCTAGAGAATTCGGAGGTAAGAGCCATTATTTTAGAGGCAACAGACAACACAGAAAGAGCGAAATACGAGCAAACGCTTCAAAGCGAAACAGACTTCTATAAAATGCTCATCGAAAATAAAGACGAGGTAATTACAGTAGTAGACCACAATGGTTTTGTTCAGTATGAAAATGCAGCGATGCAACGCCTGTTTGGTTACGACCCCGGCATGAGAATAGGCTCTTATGGCTTAGAGTATGTCCACACGGAAGACGTAGAGGATTTAGATAAATTCTTCCAAAAGACAAAAAACAGTGTAGATGTTACCCTTGAGAAACACGTTCAGTTTATGGATGTACGGGGAAACTGGCGCGATGTACTCGTGAGTATGCGCAAGCTCGATGAAGCCAAAAATGGGGAAGGAGAGCTAATGCTTACGCTCAAAGACATTGGCAGGCAGGAAGCAGAAAAAAGGAAAGAACAGGAGCAACAGAAACTATTTAGGGCTTTAATACAGCAATCGGCATGTGTGTACTTGGTAACGAATCGTTTTGGGAAAGTCCTTTTTGCGAGCGACTCTATCCGTGAAATTTTAGGCCTTAACCCTAAAGAGTTACTCAACAAAGAACTTTCTAAATTAGTAGGGGACGACTATGCAACCATGGCCCGCGACATTGTACGAGACCTCAATGCCGATCCACATACCTCGGTTTATAAGGAGATGAAATTTAGGAATACCCATCGCGAATGGCGTAATGTTAAAATGCATGCAAGCGCTCTTCATTTCAAAGGAAGCCCGCTGGGTCTTATGTTTCAGTTAGAGGACATTACAGACCAACTTCGTGAGCAAAGTGAACTCTCGTTCCGTTCTCGTTTCTATCGTTCTTTGGTAAATGCAGCTAGTTACTACCTTATTTTTACAGATTTCAATCAGAATATAAAGTACGTAAACCCAGCGGCGAAACAGCAGTTGGGCTATCAACTAAAAGGTAAATTAACCGATTGGTTACATTCAGAAGACAAAGAGAATATCGAGGCAGAGTGGGGTAAAGTAGTGGAGCACCAAGACTACCAACTAGAAAGTACCATACGATTAATGAACAAAGAGGGTAATTGGGAATACTTTATCCTGAAAGCACAAAATGGGCTAAATACTACTTCTTTTAAAGGGGTGTTAATTGAGTGTAGGGTACTAGATAAAAAAGCAGTAGAACAAGCAGACCGCTCAGTTGATAAGCAAGTGGGGCAAGCGCTACAAGCAACGAAATCAATCACTTGGGGACTTTTAAATAACAGGCAGCAACTGATTGCCTCTTCAGAATCATTCTACACGCAATGGGCGGGTAACGCAGAAAATGAAGGGTTGCAATCAGAATTACAAGAGGGTAATTTGAGGAATCGTTTCCAAAGAATGGTAAGAAGGGAAGGCGAT